>JAITDS010000264.1 GCA_031282435.1 Spirochaetaceae bacterium | reverse complement strand
TACCATTTCTACAGACCTCACGCCGCTCTCGGTTTCTTGACCCCCGCCGAATTTTCCTCTACTCTGGGCTTACACATTCACATCCCGTAACTGTCCTATTTGTTATGAGAACGGACACGACATTGAAAGAAGCGGACGGATTGTGTAAAATCAAAACCGCGTATGCGGTTTTGACTAAGCAAGCGCCGAATGCGCTTGCGACGCGCAAGCGATTGTAGGGGTGCGTAGCAGACACGGCGCCCCTGCGGGGCGGCGTGGCCGGAGCGCGAAAGCGCGTAGCCCCGAAAAGCGCGGTTTTTGCGCCGCTAAAGCGGCGTGAAAATGCGCCCGAATTCTGATCGCCGCATTTATTTATAGATAAATATAATTGACTTTCATATGCTTAAAACGTATATTAAACAAAACTGGTCCAGTAGCTCAGGGGATAGAGCGGCCGCCTCCTAAGCGGCAGGTCGGCCGTTCGATTCGGCCCTGGATCACATTTACAGGAGAATTATGCAGGCAGGTATAAGCTTCCCCCTTGTAAGCTTTTCAAAGGGTTCAACTATAACTGAGCAGAATAGCGCTCCCGGCAAATATTTTTATGTCATTCAGAGCGGAACCGTATCTGTCTTGGATATGGATATAGAAAAAGACGCGCCGGATGATAAAACATTGTTGGGAATCGGCGATTTTTTTTCGGTCGAAACGGTTCTTACAAACAGTTTTGAGCGGATAACGGCAATAGCCGAGACGGACGTAACCGCTATTGCCGTTACAAAAGAAGCGCTGCCGGCATTTATCAAAGAAAACTTGCCGGTAAGCACAAAGATACTGCACTATCTTTCTAAGCGCCTGCATTATTTGAATGAAAAAAAATATAACGACAATAAGAAAACATCACCAACTCACGGATTATCCCACTTGTATAATTTTGGTAAATTCTACTTAAAGCGAAATCTTTTCCGCACGGCGTACTGCGCGTTTCACCAGTATTTGGAACACTGTCCCACAGGTAAAAACGTCGAAAACGCGCGAAGGCATATAGAGAAATTGGCCTCGTATTCCAGCGGACTGCGCTTTGATTATGACGATAGGGAAATTACGCGCATATACCCTATAGACAGCGTTATTTTTTTTGAAAAGGAGCCTAGCCGTGGAATGTTTGTATTACGTAGCGGCTCTGTTAAGATGACGAGAATAATTGACGACAAAGAAGTAACGCTTGCTGTTCTTAAAGCGGGTGATATAGCGGGCCAGATGGGGCTTATCGATACAAAGCCGCGTTCCGCTACCGCGATCGCCTGCGAAGACTGTGAGATTATAGCTATAGCGCACACCGCGTATCTGCCTATTCTAAGAGACGGCGCTCATATACTCTCCAGAATTTGTATAACGTTATCGGAACGAATAGCCAAGCACTACGAGAGTATTTAACGTGTTTGTAAAAAAATGCCTGGCAATAGTTTTATTTTTGGCGTATTCCGCCGTATCTGCCGCGGCGCAGGACGATGAGGGACTTGCGATAGAAACCGCGCCGCCTGATTCCGCGGCCTCTGCCCAACTGCCGCGTAGTTTTCGCGGCTTAAGTCTTGGAATGGGGCTCGAAGAACTTAAAGCCGCGTTAAAATCGGATACCGCTTTTGTTTTCCGGGGGGACCGTGACGTATCTTTTCTGCCTAACTCGAATCAAAACCTTGTTGACAGCGCCGGTAGCGATTTTATAAAACGGGCTTTCTTTCAAATCAAAGACGACGTTGTTTTTGTTATGACCTTTGAACTGAATACCGAAAAAATAGATCATTACTCCGTGTTTACAGCTTTTTCAAACAAGTACGGCGGCCCGTTGCTGATTGACCCCAAACAATCGGAATGGGAAGACGGCGAAACCCGCGTGTATATAGAACGTCCGCTTACAGTCAAGTATATTGATAAAAATATATTTGACAGCGTGGTTGCCGAATCCAAACTATCTGAATCTTCTGCCGTATTACAAAGACAAGAATTTATAAATGATTTTTGAGCCTTTTTCAAAACACGAATGAGTTTTGACAGGGCGGAGCCGGAGGCGTAGTCTAAGACTCTTGCGGTTTCGCAAAGTTAAAACTTTGTGAAACCGCTTTTTAACAATGGGCTTGGCCGGAAACTTCAGTTTTCGTAAGCCAAGCATGGCGGCCATGCTTGGCTTGGATGCATGGCTTGGCCAATTTCTGCTGAAAATCGCAAAATGCGCCGCATTTTGCAAAACCGGTGGCGGTAAACCGGACGGATTCGCCGCCGTTAGTCCGCTATTATAGGAGTATTGTTGATGAAAGCAAAGAGATCAGGGAGTTCTTTTAACTCCCTTAACAGTAAACGGAAACTAGAATCAGTATTTTTGTTTACCACCGGAAAATGCAACGCGCGCTGCGCGATGTGTTTTTATGCAAATGACATGGAAAAAAAAGCGCGTGATATGTCGTTTGAAGAAATAAAAAAATTGTCCGAAACTGCCGGACAATTCAATCGTTTGTGGCTGTCGGGCGGCGAGCCTACGCTTCGTGAAGATTTGCCTGAAATTGTAGAAATGTTTTACCGGAATAACGGAATAAAGGATATTAACTTTCCGTCAAACGGCATAAAGAGCGACCTGCTTATAGAGTGGCTTAAACGCCTGCGGAAAAGCTGTCCAAACTGCAACATTTCTATCAGCATATCGGTTGACGGTTTTGGTGAGACGCACGACAAACAGCGTGGAACGCCTAGTTTTTACAAGGCCGCCGAAACGCTTAAAAAAATTGACGACAACTTTAAAGATGACGGCAAAATAATAAAAAACATAGCCACTGTAATTACAAAGTACAATTTGGATGAAATACTTGATTTTGTCGCGTGGATTTACGGGCGTTTTAACGTTTCTACGCACACGATAGAAGCGGCGCGGGGCACGACACGAGAGGAAGGCGTAAAAGCCGTTACTGAACAATCGCTGCGTGAAATACAGGACGCAATCGCGCCTTACTATTTGTTGTATGCGCGGCGCATAGGCGCGGGTATGAACGCTATCGGGCGCGGGCTTACCGAGTTTTTTTATGTCGGATTGATGCGAGCTATGTACAATATACGCGCCCAAAATATAGACAAACCGGTCTGCTGGAATATGGACTGTACCGCCGGAGAAACAACGCTGGTTCTGGATTATGACGGTCGTTTCCGCGCCTGCGAGTTACGCGAACCTATAGGCCATGTAAAAGATTATGATTACGACATACAAAAAATCATGCAAAGCGGCGCTATGAAAAAAGAAATTGAAGAGATAGGACACGGTTACAAAGCAAACTGCTGGTGTACGCACGGCTGCTGGATAATGTCGTCAATCGTGTTCAATCCGCTAAAAATGATGTCCAAATTGACAGCCGCCAATAGAGAGATGAAAAAACTGCGCCGTCCGGTGGATATAAGCGAGTCTTTTCTCAACAATCTTGAGGAAAAATACAACATTGACCGCGATAAACTGAAAGAGGCGGGCATTTTATGAAGATACTCCTTGTTACACGCGGTTCGCAGGGAGACGTATATCCGTACATTAAACTGGCAAAAGAGCTTACGACGCGCTCGCACACCGTTACTCTGAATCTGCCCAAAGTATTTGAGGGGCAGGCCAAACAAGCAAATATCCCGTATACGCTTCAAGGGCAGGATGATATAGGCGGCATGATGGAAAATGAACTGGATATAAAAGATTTTTTAGAATGGACGCGGCGGGTAATAGATAATCAATTCAAAGAGCTAACGCCGGTTTTGAGGGAATACGATATACTGGTAGCTTCCAACACCGAATTTGCCGCCCCCAGCATTGCGGAATATCTTAAAAAACCGTATTTACGCACCGCTTACGGGCCGTTTATTCCAAGCCGAACTATTCCGCCCCCTGTTTTTCCATGGCCTAAGCCGCATCCCGTTATTAAACCGGCAATTTTATGGAAAATGCTGAACGGCGGCCTCAATTTAATGGTCAAAAAAACGCTGAACAAACAACGCGCCGCCCTAAATATGCCGCCTATCACCGATCAGGCTGAACACGCGCCGGCTAACTCGTTCAATTACTTGATGTACAGTCCCACTTTAGGCTCGGTTGACCCCGATTGGGCGTTCAAATGGGCTATAGGCGGCTATATTTTTAATGACGATATGCCCTACGATGAAACTGTCTACCGGAATTTTATCAATTTTGTTAAAAAAGATTCAAAGAAAACGATTTTTTTTACAATCGGAAGCTGTAACAATAATGAACATGAGAGTTTTGCCGGAAAAATATTCGCTATAGTCAAGAAGCACGGCTATAAACTGGCAATCGGTTCCGGCTGGTGCAAACTGGGCGCGACACTTCCACCCCACGAGGACTTGTTTTTGTTGGACGCGCTTATTCCGCACACGCTGGTTTTACCGCATTGCTCCGGCATAATCCACCACGGCGGCGTAGGTACAACGCACAGCGCCGCGCGTTCAGGCAAGCCGCAGATGATACAGCCGCTGCTGCTTGATCAATGGTACTGGGCCGAGCAGACGCGAAAACTGGGCGCGGGTCCCGGAAAAATAGATATAAAACGCGGCGGCGAGCGGCTGGAAGAAAAAGTTCTTGCCCTTGTTAATAACGAAGACTACGCTGAAAAAGCCGCCGCTCTGGGTGAAAAACTTCGCGCCGAACAGGGTTTGGAAAACGCTTGCAGGCACATTGAAAACTGCGCGTGATTTTTTATGTTGAACCCCCTTGCGCCGGATTTTTTTGAGGCGAGGGGGGGGGGGGGGCAGAGAGAACGCCGCCTGAAACCAAACGCAAAGGCGGAAGGCGACTTCAGACCAAATGTAAACCCAATGCAAACGCGGGAAGCGCTTGGCCGCTTCAGACCAACCGAGGAGCGGGAACACACCGGCAGGTAAATGAATTTTAAGACAACGGATAATGAGTACAGCGGTAAAAATGTTTTAATAATCGCGGAGATAGGCACGTCTCATTCCGGCGATATTGTAAAGGCGCGGGAACTTGTCGCGGCTGCGGCTGAAGCGGGCGCGGACTGCGTTAAAACTCAAATTGTATATGCGGACGAGATAATTCATCCGCGTACCGGCCTTGTCCCTCTGCCGGGCGGCGACATACCGTTGTACGATGTATTCAAAAAGCTGGAGCGTCCGTTTGAATTTTTTGCCGCCGTTAAAGAGTACGCCGAATCGCGCGGACTACAGTTTCTGGCGACTCCGTTTGGCCCGCGAAGCGCCGTCTGTCTAAAAAAACTTTCCCCCGTCATGGTAAAAATCGCCTCGCCGGAATTGAACTATACGCGGCTATTGCGGACGGTAAGCGGCTGGGATCTGCCCGCAATTCTTTCAAGCGGGGTGTCGACTTTGGCGGACATAGAAACGGCGCTTTCGTTCTTTGACAGGGAGCGCGTATGCCTTCTCCACTGCGTTACCGCCTACCCCGCTCCCGAAACAGACTACAATCTTACGCTAATAAAAACGCTAAGCGCGATTTTTGGCGTAAGTACGGGAATAAGCGACCACAGTTTGAATCCGTGCCTTGTGCCGTTGCTTTCCGTGTCGCTTGGAGCTTGCGCGGTAGAAAAGCACTTTTGTATTTCACGTAACGACTCAGGTCTTGACGACCCGATAGCTCTCCCCGCCGGCGCTTTTGCGGAAATGTCAGCCGCGATACGCCGCGCCGAAAATCAAACGCCGCAGGCAATAGTAGAGGAGGCCGGAAACTTTACGGAAAAAAAGGAAGATATAAGAATTATTTTAGGAGACGGCGTAAAGCGTTTGGCCGCGTCCGAGTCGCAAAACTACGGGCGTACCAACCGTTCCATACACGCCTTGCGCGATATTCAGGCGGGTGAACCGCTTTCCTCCGAAAATTGCGCCGTTCTGCGCAGTGAAAAAATTCTGCGCGCCGGTATGCCGCCTTTTATGATGGAAAAAATTACAGGATGCGCGGCGGCGCGATTTATCCCCGCGGGAGAAGGCGTCCGTTTTGAAGATTTTTTACCCTCCTCCTCTCCCCTTTCACAAAAAAACACAAAAAAGCGATGAACCGTAAGCCGGATTCTGTGTCTTTTTTGCGGGAATCGCTTCCTTGCAAAAAAGCCGCCGCCATCTATCTTGAACTTTCCGTTACCGGAAGTTTCCATGCAGCCTACCCGCGGTTATTGAGTGGGCGCTCAACCGCTGTTTAGCTTTGCTCCTGATGAGGCTTGCCATGCCGGAATTGTCGCCAATTCCGCGGCGGGCTCTTACCCCGCCATTTCACCCTTACCGTCCGCTAAAAAACGGGCGGCGGTATATTTTCTGTTGCGCTTTCTGTGACTCCGGCGTTCAAACACCAAAATCCCCGGCCATTAACCGGCATCATGCCCTGCGGAGCCCGGACTTTCCTCATTACTACGGCTTCCCCATAGCAACGCGGCGGCGGTTCATCGCTCAAATCATTTCAACACTTCCACTCTCCAATTGCAAGCCCCGCCCGCCAGTAGGACGACTGGCCGGCAACTGGCGGCTTTACTGCCCTGCCTTCAGCAAGCAAAGGGCGTTGGCTAACGAAGTCTGCGGGAGCAGTGTCATTCACGGACTATAAAAAGGGGGGCGCTATTTCCGGCATTGCGGCGCAAACCGCCCCTGCCGTTACACGCCCCCCTGTCTTCATCCCGCGCCGCCCGCAAGCGGGCTTAGGCGGTATTCCGCCACCCCCCAGCCGCCAGCGGCTTCCCTCCATTGCGTTCACTTTGAAAGGGGCGGTTGGCATACGCGCCTGTAGACTACGACCCGCCAGCCAGCCGCTTTCCTCCTTTGCCCCTCAGCAACAAAAAGGGTCTTGGCTCCCGAAGTCTGCCGCCGCTTGCGGGCGGTATGCCCTCCGCTTTCAAAACCCGGTTGCTTATCGAACAAGTCTTTGCAAAATGCCCCGCATTTTGCAAAGACTTGACGGCTTAGTAGACAACTTTGTGGTTTTTCGGCATAATTCTGATAAAAGCGTTTGGAGCGCTTTATTTTTATGGTGCGAGGGGTTAAATGATACGCGGCGTTGACATTGTGAAAGGGACCTGTTTGTTGCAAAAGGGGCAGCCTTATCTTGTTGTGGAGCGTGAATTTCACACGCCGGGCAAGGGTACCGCGATTGCGCGGGTAAAGATGAAGAGTATTAAAGACGGATCCGTTTTGTCGTTGACGATTCCGACTCAGCAAGAGATTGAAGACGCTGTTGTTGATGTTCATAGTTGCCAGTATCAGTATTCTGACCAGGGAAGCTATCATTTTATGGATGGCGAAACTTATGAACAGTATGAAATTCCTATCGAAAGTATGCCGGATAAAAAAAATTACTTGCAAGAAAATGAAAGTTATGAGCTTACTATATGGGATGGCAATGTCATTGATATAAAAATACCGTATAAAGTGGTTTTTACCGTTGCTGAAAGTGAAAATTATGTTAAAGGCGATACTGTTTCCGGCGCTACAAAACCGGTCATTACGGAAACCGGCCTTACGGTGCGTGTTCCGTTGTTCATAAAGCAGGGTGAAAAGATTTTAGTGAATACGGAAACCAACGAATATGTTGAGCGTGTTAATAGTTAGATGAAGATAGTTATATGAAGCGGGTTTACAATTTTTCCGCAGGGCCTTCCATGCTGCCGCAGGACGTACTTGAAAGGGCGGCGGCTGAGATGCTGGACGTGAATAATACGGGCCAGTCCGCTATGGAAATGAGCCACCGTTCCGGTGATTTTTTACCCGTTATCGAAAAAACCGAGAGTCTGCTGCGTGAGATTTTGGCGATTCCGGATAATTACCGGGTGCTGTTTCTGCAAGGCGGCGCGATGATGCAATTTGCCATGATTCCTATAAAC
The DNA here is from genome assembly GCA_031282435.1 of Spirochaetaceae bacterium. Classification (GTDB taxonomy): domain Bacteria; phylum Spirochaetota; class Spirochaetia; order Treponematales; family Breznakiellaceae; genus JAIRMY01. The sequence continues at coordinate 7,923 of JAITDS010000264.1, read as the reverse complement.
ATTGCGGGGGTTTCATTAGGCGGCGCGCGGAAAACGGCGTCGTATATTGATACCGGCGTATGGGCGTCTAAAGCGATTGACGAGGCCGGAAAATATGTCAAGGTCCGTGTGGCAGCCTCGTCAAAAGACAAAAATTATACCTATATTCCTGACGCTCCCGCCCCGCAGGCGGATGACGCATACTACTATATATGTTACAACAATACGATTTTTGGCACGAAATGGCAGGTTATACCGGAAACGGGTAACACGCCGTTGATTGCCGATGTTTCAAGCTGTATTGCTTCGGAACCGCTCGATGTTTCGCGCTTTGGACTGCTGTTCGCGGGCGCTCAAAAGAATCTGGGGCCGGCGGGGTGCACCATTGTAATAATCCGCGACGACCTTATAGGGGCGGCTCCTGAATGGACGCCGGCCATGCTGCGTTACGATATTTTTGCGAAAGAAAAGTCTTTATTCAACACGCCGCCTTGCTATTGTATATACATGATTGGCCTTGTGCTTGATTGGGTTAAAAGTACGGGTGGGATTGACGCGATGGCGGAGCGCAACCGTAAGAAGGCCGCTTTGCTGTACGACTGTCTTGACGCTTCTCGTCTGTTTCGCTCGCCTGTCGAAAAATCTTGCCGCAGTCTTATGAATGTTACTTTTGTTATTAACGATGATGACGCTGAAAAACGCGGCGCTTTGGAAAAACTATTCCTGCGCGGCGCGTCGGAACGTGGTCTTGTAAATCTTGCCGGACACCGTCTTGTTGGCGGATTACGCGCCAGTATATATAACGCTATGCCGCGCGAAGGCGTGGAAGCTCTTGTCTCTTTCATCAAACAGTTTGAAAAAAACACCCCTCGTGTTTAGTCCGAAATATTTAGTCCGAAAAGGGCGGTATTCTCTCGAAGTCCGTATCTAACGCTGCGACAATTTAATATTACAACTATTTTTAATTTGGGCGCATTCCCGGCGCTCCGCGCCGGGAACCGGGCTTTTCGGGGCTACGCTCCGCTCCGGCCACGCCGCCCCCGCAGGGGGCGGCGTGGCTGCTTCGCACCCCTACAATCCCGTTGCGCGGGCCAACGCGCAAGCGCGTTGAGCTTTCTAAGTTTGCGCGAAGCGCAAACCCAAGTAACTTAGCTTTCAGCGCTTTGATTTTACGCTGTACTTACGGCGATTTCAGCGCCGGAATACAAAACAGTTCACCGAACTGTTTTGTATTTTTCAAACCCATTTGCGGAACGCAAATGATCGCGAATCCATGGTTTGGCACAAATTTTTCGTGGAAATTAGAGCCTATTCATTCGCGGGATATTTTCCCTTTTGCCGAACCCACGTTAAAACATGAAAAATAGAGTTGTTTGTAAACCTCAAGTTTCTGAACAATTCTATTTATTCATAAGCACATATAGCCCAATGCCGCGCTCTTCTATATTCCAGCTTGAAAACCCGGAGGCGGCTAACAACGACTCAAATTCCGCATCCGTATACGCGCCATTCCGCAGAAAAAAACGAAAGGTTAAGCTCATAAAAAAACGATCAAAGCCCCGCAGCTTCATATCATTGACTACCGCTTTAAGAGCGGCATCCGAAGCGTTCCGGTTCATATCGATAATAAGCCCCTTGCCGCCCGGTTTCAGCACCCTATACATCTCCCGAAGCGCCTGCGCAGGATCATGAAAATTCTTAAAAGCCGCGCTACAAAACAAAAAATCAAAACTTGCGTCCATAAAAGGCATATTGGAAACATTACCCTGTATAAAATTTACATCGGCATTTTCCCGCTTTGCGTTAGCCCTGCTAATGTCAACAAAATCCGCGCTGATGTCCATACCGGTTATAGCGTAATTCCCCAGTTTGGACAGCTCGATAGAAATATACCCGGGACCGGGCGCAACCTCAAGAATATTCGGTTTTTTATCCGCTTTTCCAATCAAACTGGAGATATCCCGCGCGTAAGCGGCCAACTCCGCCATACGGCTGGTACGTGAATTTTTGTCATACCATTTAGCCATGCCGCCGCTGATACCTAGATCTTCTATTTTTCGTAAATACTTCATCATACCGTAAATCCTCACAATATATTACAAGATTTTATCTAACAATATCAGTGTATCAACTAACACCGTTAAGGTCAATCTCTCGCCAAGAAATGAACGTTCCCGCCGCGCTCTCCGCGCAAGCGCACGGAGAGCGCGGCAAAATTGACGGCGTAGCTTAAAAGCCGCTTACGTGTGAGAAATTAAAGCAAAATTGAATATGCGGGTGTATTTATATATCACGGTACGCCTGCCGGCGGCAGGCGTACCGTACCGCCGCTTTAGGCGGCCGGAAATTGTTTTCAAAGAGGGTTTTATGAATAATCTTAATTCCATTTTAATCGAAGGAAATTTAGTCAAGGATCCGGCTTTTCGTTCTACCGCAAAAGGCACGCCGTTATGTACATTCTGCCTTGCTTCCAACCGCTACCACAAAAATGATAACGGATTAGAAGAAGAGGTAAATTTTTTTGAAGTGGAAGCATGGTCAAAACTTGCGGAAACTTGCCAAACAATGGGACACAAAGGCAGGGGCGTACGAGTAGTTGGCCGCTTAAAACAGGATCGCTGGAACGACAACGACGGGAAACCTCATTCACGTATAAGCATTGTCGCGGAACACATCGAATTTCGTCCGGATTTCAAAAAAAACGGCGCCGCCCCTGCCGCTATTCCGCTTGAAAAAACGGCTTCCCAAGGCTCTAACCCGTGTGAATATGACGGAGTGATGATTTAAAAATATCCTGCCGCAAATGCTATTTACGTTCAAATAGCATTTGCGTAAAAAGGATTAATTTTCAACAGGATAATAATAGTCATATGATGACTGCGCGGATGAATTTTGTCCAATCGTATAACCCAGTAAAATATTGGCTTCAAAACCAAGGTTCAAGTTATATGTTGTTTTGTTTCCGCCTTTCTTAATCGCGTCTATATAAGCCTTATCTAAACTACTTTCGAACTTATAATTCATTAAAACTTCGGCGCGGAAAAACATTATTGTATTAATCCTAACATCAACACCGCAGCCGGCTTTAACGGCAACAGTAGACCAATCTATGGCGTTTCCATAATTATCGCCTTTTTTTGCGTTTATCGCGTTAAAATCACGCGCAAAATTTTGCGCTAAGCCTATGCAGCCTTGTACGCCTATTATTGGAAAGAGGCTTACTACGCCGCTCAAATTAAACGGGTATTTTACGCTAAACCCAAACGCTAAATTCGCGCCTGAAAGCTGGTAGTCGTCATTTACATTAGTATAACGTTTTAACGAATTGTTATACGAGAAAGCTGTGTAAGTACCGTAAAAACTTATATCGATCACGACATAGGTGGCGTCAAAAAACACTAAACCGCCGGCGTTAAACTGATTATACCGTTGCGTGGATATCGCCGCCGCGCCGTCTACATTTATTTCAGACGTAAGCGTATCAAAATTTGCTCCAAGTGTAAGCCCATAACCGGTACTCAGCTCAAGCGAAAACGCCCGAAACGACAAAAAAATAAAAATGCTGATTAGAATCGGTTTTTTACTCATATATCTATTAGGGGCATCTCCAAAACTATTGTATTCTTTCCGAACTAAAATCATCCGGGCTTTACTTTATGGTTACGGTATTAATATAACAAGGTTATATGGCACGCTATCCCGCTAACCGTAATTGACGGATCTAATAAGGAGGAGATTGGAGCAGGCTCTTTAAGAACAGCATAAACCACAATCTCCGTACCATATGTATCCGACTTATTTCCTATATAATACACATTAATTGCCTGTAAAGTGTCATCCCATTCCATACGCAAATTACTGTCTCTTATATTGTTGCCCTCCGTATCTTTTGCGTATACCTTACTAATCATGTTGGTTGTTGTTTCCATGGGATCAATATTCACAGGGGCATATAGCGGCCTTAGATATAATGGCCTATCTATATTTCCTGTTGCTAGATTCATAAATATATCTTTGAAATAAACACCCGGCTCCGGCTGCACCGGATTATCATCATGATACACCGTATATCCAATAAAAGGATTCTCTTGTGATGGTAGTGTTGTATAAAACAACGAATAAGTCCCGGCATCACTTGTCGCCGGTGTAGGGCTTTGCAACGCTAAATCGGTAAGCGCCACCTTTTCGCGCAATTCTACCTCGCTGTAGTCTATCTCTATCTTCTTTTTGGAGCCGTCTTTATACTCTATATCAAGAATAGCTGTCGGCGGGTCCGCCTTTTCCGATATCAAAATATAGTAGCCTCCACGAGGAGCGCCGGATTTAATGTTGTACGGCGGGGGAATGCTTTCGTCAGGATCCGGCCATGGGTGAAAGTCGTTAGGGTTATATGTGAATCTGTTTTTCCGCTGCATCTTGCCGTCAACTTCAAAAAACGTGGCTTCGTCAGGATAGTGTGCTTTGCGGTAAATTTCCGAAAAAAGACGCAGACTTTCGTTAGTTTCGGTAACTGCTACACCCTCAATATTATCAATAATTCCATCAATTACAACCGCGGTGTAGAAGCCGCCCATCATCCACTCGGAAGAAAAATCAGGTGATCCTATCGCAACGGAGCCGCCTGTAGCTTCCGGACGCAGAGCGTTCAAAGTTCCAACCTTAAAGTCGCCGCGTCCCCCGTAAGTGCCGGACGGAACGCCAAAAGCGCCGTCAATACTTTCATTCCACAATAAACCTTCGGGGATGCCGTTATTAACGTTTCCCCGTAGTATGATATGAGTTACCTCGTCAGATGAATTATACGCGTATTTGATATTCATTTCGCTATGGTTTATTCGCGTTCCGTCAGCCCCATAGCTTTTATAAGGATCGACAATCGAAGCCCTCCCGTCGGAATCTGGCGGGGTATATTGCGGTAGATCAATGCCTTCTACCGCGTCTGTTATCAGTACAGGAATCATTCCTTTTTCACAGCTTGAGATTACAAAAACCGCCGCCGCAAGGACTATAGTTATCCGTTTCAATTTCTTCATGGCATTTTACCCTCCTACATTATCGGTAATGGCAGGTTTATTCTTTAAGTGGCAAAAAATGTACCCCAGCATGATGATCCCCTGCGCCGCGTACGCGGCGATTAAACTATAAATAGAGCCGTTCATATAAAAATTTCGGACTAAAGCCGGACAACTTAACACTATTGTCAAGGATGCGGCTATAACAGCTATTAAAAATTCGATTCGTTTTTGCATCGCGGTAAGCATGGCGCCCAGCACGCCGCAACCCAGCATAAAGCCTGACGCCAGAAGCGTCGGCATAAGCAAATAACTGTAAGAAACTACTTCTTCGCCAAAAACAAGCGTCAACGCAAAACGCCCCCAAAGTAGTGATGACAGGCAAAGTAGTATTGTTCCAAAAATTACGCACAACCCCATGCGGAATATCATGCGCTTTATTATATAATACTGTTTTTCGGCGTAAAGTCTGCTTACTCCGGGAAGAAAAACGGATACCGCCGGCCCCGTAAAAAACGGGAATATGAACATAATTAAAGTTACAGAAGAAAAATAACCTAATTCTTCTATAGAGTATATCTTTTCTGTTATGTAGCGGGGAAAAAATATCACAAAATTGCCGAGTAAGCCTTGAAGCACCAGTATAAAAGACGGTTTTAGCACGTTGATTATATCGCGTATCACCGCTTTTGGTGTAAACGAGGCTAGGCGGGCAACACGCGGTATGTCAAAGAAAATTATGACCAGCAGAAAGGCCGCCGACATCGCCGTTACTGCCCATGCTAATCCTCCAAAATAGAGGGCGGCGCAGAATGCTGAAAAAGTTAAGACGCTTTTTATACAATACGATATGCCTATTGTTTTGTAGTCGTCCACTTTCTGGAGTATACAAAGGTATACACCGGCTGTTCCTTCCATTACTCTGTACAGCATCAGCGCGGCGCAGCATAGGCGCGTAGTTAAAGAAAAGTCTGTAAAAAAACACAATGCTATTATGAGGCATAAAACCGCCGCAAGGTTCGTGCCAAAACGCGCCGCGATATAGGTGCCGTCACTGTGTCGTCCGTTTACATCGCTAAGCTGGTAGTTTGTCATGCCAAAAACCGCGACTATATAAAACATATTTATATACGAATAGGCTAGTCCGTATACTCCCGCATCTTCCGCTCCTTTCATCCGTAAAATTACAACCGTAACCATATATTGAAAAAAGCAGTATACAAACGCTCCTAGACTGTTATAAAATATATTTCTATTAAACTGGGTGTCGAGTTTATCAAACGCTTTCAAAATATCGTTAAGTTTTACGTTTAATTATGTTAAAACCGCAGTAAGGGGCGAGGGCCGCCGGAATTTTAACCGTGCCGTCCGCCTGCTGGAAGTTTTCGATTATGGCTATAATAGCGCGTGAGACGGCAACGGCTGTGCCGTTCAACATATGTACGAATCTGTTTTTTCCACCCGCGTCTTTATAGCGTATGCCGAGCCGGCGGGCTTGATAGTCGGTACAGTTTGATGTTGACGTAACTTCCCCGTACTCGCCGCCGTTTCTGCCGGGCAGCCATGCCTCAATGTCCCATTTACGGTAGGCGGGAGCGCCGAGACTGCCGGCGCAGGTTTCGATTACACGGAAAGGAATCTCCAGTCCGCTGAATATCTCTTCCTCAATCGTTCTGAGTTCTTCGTGTAGAGCTTCGGACTGTTCCGGCAGGCAGTAAACGAACATTTCCAGTTTGGTAAATTGGTGAACGCGGTATAATCCTTTTGAAAACTGTCCGGCCGCGCCGGCTTCTTTACGGAAGCAGTGAGAAAGTCCCGCCATGCGTACCGGCAGTTTGTCCGCCGGTATGATTGCGCCGGAGTAGTAGCCGCCCAGTGTTATTTCCGCCGTACCGACAAGACATCCGGCGTTTTCTTCAAGAGCGTATACGTTGGTTTCCGCCCCGCGCGGGTTAAAGCCTATTCCCGACAGTATTTCTTCTTTGGCTATATCCGGTGTGATAAACGGCGTAAAGGCTCTTTTTTGCAGAATATCAAGCGCGTAACGCACCAAGCCTAGCTCTAAAAAGACTCCTTCGTTCTTCAAATAGTAAAATTTCGCGCCGGATACTTTGGTTGCCGTATCAAAATCTATTATATCCAGCTCTTGGCCAAGCGCGACGTGGTCTTTTGGCTCAAAATCAAACTTACGGGGAACGCCTGAGCGTTTTATCTCTATACAGTCATCGTCATCTTTGCCTGCGGGAACTGCGGGATGCGCCATGTTAGGTATGCGCCGCGCCTCCGCTTCCATGTCCGCTTCCGTTTGTTTTAGCTCCGATTCCGCCGCGGCGATTTCGTCCTTTATTTTTTTGCCTTCTTCGATGATTCGAGCGCGCGCGGCATCCTCTAGTTTGCCTTTCATAGCGGCGGCGTTGTTGTTTCTTTCACGCTGCAAGCCTTGCAGAAGTGTGGTAAGCTCCGTCCGGCGCTTAAAAAACCGCGCCACAGCATCCGCGTCCGCGTCCATGAAACGAGCTTTTATGTTTGCTTTAACCGCGTCTAAATTATCAACAATGAATCTATAATCAAGCATGGGCTTATACTAACCGGTATTTACCCGCCCTTTCAAGCCGTCCGCCGCACCTTGTCCGCAAAAAAACATTTTACGCGGAATACGGCTATAACGGCTGTAAACCTGACGTAAAGAAAGCCGTAATCAAAACGGGCGGCTGACGGGGCAGGAATACGGGCAACAGCACGGGAATTAGGGGTAAGCACCGATACCGTCATAAAAGAATTAAAAAAAAGAGAAACAAATAGATTACGCGAATGAACCACCTCGCGGCAAGCGCGCCTAAGGTCGAAGACCGGCGTTTGCGGCGAGGTATCTTGTAGGCGTTGAAATTATTTACGTGGTTCGATCGGGTAAGGAAATTATTTAACCGTGGAG
>JAITDS010000261.1 GCA_031282435.1 Spirochaetaceae bacterium | reverse complement strand
TACCATTTCTACAGACCTCACGCCGCTCTCGGTTTCTTGACCCCCGCCGAATTTTCCTCTACTCTGGGCTTACACATTCACATCCCGTAACTGTCCTATTTGTTATGAGAACGGACACTGTGGTTGACCGGCAATGGGCGCTACGGCTATACTCTCCTCTAAATGCCTATAAACATACCGCAAGATTTACCCGCGTTTAGTGAATTGGTGCGGGAAAACGTCTTTGTAATGGCGTCAGAACGCGCCGGAAAGCAGGACATCCGGCCAATGAAAGTCGCCATTGTAAATCTTATGCCTACAACTGTTACTACAGAGATTCAACTGCTTCGTTTATTAGGCAACACGCCGTTGCAAGTGGATATAACTTTACTGCGTATGGACAGCCACGAGACGCATAACGCGCCGCCCGGACATCTTGAACGTTTTTATTCCAGCATCGCCAAGATAAAAAAGAAGCCTTTCGACGGCATGATCATAACGGGAGCGCCGGTCGAAACGTTACCCTTTTCCGAAGTTGACTACTGGGACGAACTTTGTGAATTATTTGAATACTCAAAAAGGCACGTCTGGTCAACTCTGCATATATGCTGGGGCGCGCAGGCGGGTTTATATTACAATTACGGCATCCCCAAAATACAGCTTCCGGGTAAACTTTTCGGGATATTCAGTCATAACGTTAATGAAAAGCGCACGCCGCTTTTCAGAGGCTTTGACGATATGTTTTTAGCGCCGCAATCCAGACGCACGGAAAGCGACAGGGAATCCATAAACGCGGCAAGCGAACTTTCCGTACAGTCCCAGACTCCCTGCGGAAGTCCTTTCATCGTTACCGCCCGTAATTGCCGCGAAATTTACATCAACGGCCACTTGGAATACGACCAGTTTACTTTGGATGAGGAATACCGCCGCGACAAGGCAAAAGGTATACCCGTAAGTATGCCGCAAAACTACTACCGGAACGATGATCCCGCCCAAGCGCCGGTGGTCAGGTGGCGGGCCCACGCGCATTTGTTTTTTTCAAACTGGCTCAACTATGTGTATCAAGAAACGCCTTTTGACATCAGCGAATTGACATGATACGCTATTAATCACTTGTTTTCTTTAACTGGTTGACGGTGGAACCGTGGTGATATATATTGTAGTATACTTGGAGTTTTTTTAATGGCAGTTTTGAGTGTTGTTTTACTTGTATTATTTATTATTGTGGCAGTTTTGCTTGTATTGCTTGTGCTGGTTCAAAATGAAGAAGGCGACAGCTTAGGCGGTCTTTTCGCGGGAGGCAGTTCTTCCGTGTTCGGTTCGCGTTCCGGCAATATATTGACAAAGGCTTCATCCGTGTTAGGCGTTCTTTTTTTGGCGCTGAGTTTTTGTATGGCTCTGCTCAACCGGACGCCGAGCGATAAAGGCGTTGAAGCGGCAGGCCGTAGGGCTAGTACCGAGCAGGGCGATGTTGACTGGTGGCAAGACGAAACCGCGCTGGATGAAAGTAGTCCCGTGCTGGAAGCCCCTCTCTCTGATGAATTTGAACCGGATACTGCCGCTACCTCCGGCGGAATTGATTCTCAGGCGGAACCGGATTCCGCATCATCTAACGGTCCGTCTACAGAGGAATAGGAATTATCCATTGGGCAACGCTGATTAAATCACGCAACGGCGCAATGGATAGAAGCGGCATGAAAACGAAAAACGGGGCAATAGCAGAGTACACGGCAAAACCGCTCGCGGTTTTGCCGGCCCAAATTTTAGGGACTAGTCAGCCTCTCTTCATTAAGAAGGAGTTGATTATATGCTTTTAAGTGAAGTTTTTTTGCCGGAGTTCATAAAGTGCGATTTAAACGGCAGAGTAAAAGATGATGTTTTTGAAGAAATGGTTGACCAGTTCTGCCGGGTGACTCATAAAGATGTAAAAAATGATATTATTACCGCCTTAAAAGAGCGGGAAGCGCGTATGTCTACAGGCGTACAGAATGGTATAGCAATTCCACATGGTAAAACGGCGGCCATTGACGGTGTTTTCGGCATGGTGGGGGTTTCCAGAGAGGGGATTGATTACAACGCGCTTGACGGTAAACCGGTGCATTTAATATTTATGATAATCGCTCCGCCTGTCGAAGCCGGAACACATCTTAATATACTTCAACGTATGGCGAATTTTCTTCGCCAGCCCGAATTTTACACCGACCTTATAAACGCAAAAGACGGAGACTCGGTTTACGCTATCATCAAACAGTACGAAAAAAAGGATGTTCAGCGCGGCTAGAGTAGCGTTATTTGATTCTGCCGGATACTCCCCGCAATAATGCCGGACAATTCCTTTCTAAAAACCGGCGGTAGCATGGAGCTAACGCGGCGGGCATCTTCTATACCCTGTTCATCCTCGACTTGATTAAAAAACAAGATTTTTTGCCCCTTTGCGACGCTAAAAAGTGAGTGCGTAACGGCGCGTAACTCGGCGTTTTTGTCAACGCCGTCCACCGTGTATCCTGAAATGATAGGAATATAGTGTTCATAACTAAGCGTATCGCCCTCCTTAGCGCCGGATAACGCGGTAAACAGCGGAAGTCTGTGGACAATGTCGCTCGAAACAGGCTTGCCCAACGGCCAGACCGGAAGTATTCCGATTGTTACCGTTGTGCTTTCCGTTATAACCGGTTCGTACAACGCCCACGATTTGAGCGGTCTCGTCCGTGAGCCGTCAGCTTCTATAAAAACATGGTCAAACAGCGGAATTATTTTTTCAAGCGCCGGAAGTGAAAATGATGAGGCCGAAACGCCGTAAGGGTTTATATTGCCGGCAAAACTTATACCGCACGGCGGATTTATACAGTCAACCTCAGCTTCTTCAAAAAAATAATCGAATATCCTCGATGTTTTATCCGGTTTTTGGGTGTGAGTTGTTGTCGTTACAAGAGTTTTCCTGCTTCCGGACTGCGCCGCAAGAGCCCAGATTAGAGAGGTCTTGCCTCCGCAGCCGCAGACGCTAACGATTTGCCGGTTAAACTGTCCAAAAAAATCGTTTAGACGCATTGTTCAGGAACGGCGCTCATACCTGTAATTTTATCAAATATGGCTTTTGTGTTGAGTATGTCCGTCATGCTATGGTGTGCCGTTTTAGTGTCTATACCAAAATAACGGCAGACGCTTTCCAAGTCGATACGCGGCAGATTTATCATGCCGGCTATGCGGTACGCTTGAACAAGTTGCATTATGTCGCAGTTCATACGGTCAAAATACTTATAAAACGCGCTGCCAAGCCCGCCGCGTCCAAACATGGCTTTAAGAAAAAATATATCAAAACTGATGTTATAGCCGGTTATCGTAAGGCGGTCTTTTCCGTGCTGTTCCAAATCCTTAAGCAACGTCTCAATTGCTTCAGTCTCCGGCGGGAGCGCGATTATTTTATCATAAGAATAACCGTGTACGGCTTCCGCCTGTCTGCTAAATTCATAACGCTCATAATCAAGAGGGCATAGTTCCAGCGTGCGGCTTAGCAGTATGGCGTGATTTTCCTCAATCAAATATGATACTTGGAACGCGAAATGCTTTGCCGCGCTAAGCCCCGTTGTCTCAGTGTCTACCCAAAATCTTCTTGTATACATCTTGCTCAGCGCATCAACAGCAACGGATTCACCGTCAGTCCGTTTTTATAAACTTGAAAGTGCAAGTGTGAACCTGTACTCTGCCCTGTGTTGCCTACATCACCTATTGTCTGCCCGCCCCTGACGTACGCTCCGGTTTCGGTGCGTATAACACTCATGTGGCCATACAGCGTACGGTAATTTGAGTGATGTGAAACTACGACAAAATTGCCGAAAATATCATTGTAGCCGGTGGATATTACCCTGCCGGCCATAGCCGCCTTTATAGGAACCCCCGTATTCGCGCTTATATCAATGCCGGAATGAAAACCGCGCAGGCCGGTTATAGGATTTTTCCGGTAGCCGTAACGTGAGGATAAACGCCCGCGCACCGGCCAAATGAACAGATCCCCGTTTATTTCTTGCAGTTTTGTGGTATCGAGCTTCGCGTTAGGTATAAATATACTGGAACCCGCATTTATTTTTTCTGAAAAAAGTTCATTAGCGGTTACAATCGAAACGGCATTTACTTCGTACCTTTCCGCTATTTTATCCAGCGTTTCGCCCGGCGATACGTTGTGCATTATACCGTCTTGATTAGGAATTAAAAGTTTTTTCCCAACCGGAATTGACCGTGTATTTGAAATGTTATTTACAGAAATCAGCGTATCTTGATTGAGGCCAAAGTTAGATGAAATAAAACCTATAATATCGCCGCGTTGAACGGTATACAATGAATATATCAAGGTCTGCGGCATGGAAAATTCCTCAGGTTCGGGAATTCCGTCTACATTTTCATCTAAAGCAACGCCTATAATTTGTTCCAACTCTTTTTCGGAATAATCCATGCCACCAAGCCCTTCGCCCGCCGCGCTTGTTTTTTTTTCACCGGCCGTTTTATAAACAAAAGAACAAAAATTAGCCGCGCTGGGCGGAAGATAAAAACAGATGCAGAACACAAGCGCGGCGCGGATTATATTTTGTAAGCATCTTTGGCTGTTTTCAAACACGATAAACTCCGTTTTTATGCGGTTAGAGACATTCCTTCTTTTGCCGCGATTATTTCCATACCTATATTTTTGGGAAAATTACACTCTTCAATCTCACGCAAAACCTTGTCCGTTTTTGAAGGCTCATGGTGAAAAACAATCAGTTTTTTAACCCCTGCTTCTTTCGAGCAACGTATCGCGTATTCAAGAGGAGTATGCCCCCAGCCTTGCTTACCTTTCTGATACTCGGCCTCCGTGTAAGGACTATCGTAAATAAGAATATCAGCGCCGCTGATAAATTCAAGCATCCTGTTACTCTCTTCTTTCACGGTTTTCCGGCCTTCGCTGTCCGCCGCCGCCGAATAAAAAGGAGACTGCTCGTCGGTAAACAGATTGCGGTAAGGCTCGGTATCGAAAGCGGTAACGACCGTTTTCCCATGATACTCGAAACGATAGCCCAATGTAATTACCGGATGATTCAGCAGTTTGCTTGTTACTTTAAGACCGCCTCCCAAATCAAGCGTCGTCTCTACTATAATATTGAATGTCAGCTTCGCCGCGAACTCACTTAAACGTACAGGCCAAAACTGGTATGAAGTCATAATTTCTATAGCGCTGCGCACACTGCCGTTTTCCGGAAGACGCGGCCCATGTATGCGAAACGTGTTTGATTTAAAAAATAACGGGGCAAACATCGGAAAGCCTATCAAATGGTCCAAATGTGTGTGAGTTATAAAAATATCGCCGTCTATGGGGCTTTTTTTGAAGTTTTCAGCTATAAGATGATTGCCTAGTTCACGAGCGCCGCTGCCTAAATCAATTATAATCAGCCTGCCGCCGGCGCGCAGTTCTATACACGAAGTATTGCCGCCGAATTCAACCGCGCTTGAACCCGTAACGGCTATAGACCCGCGTGTTCCCCAAAAACGAACCTGCAACATCTAAGCCGCCTCCAGTCCAAGGAAAATTTCCATTTTACGAAACTCCGCCATTAAAGGCGTCTTAATTTTTTCAAAAATATTTTCGGGCAAATTGAGCCTAGTAAAAAATTCGTGTATTTCATGCATATTGAAAGTCCTCGGACAGGCCGCACGCTCCCATTCAGCGGCCATGTAATCCGCCAGGGCCGCATTAATAGCAAATATCGAGCCGCTTGTCCTGTCATATTCAGAATTACGGAGGTATGAAACCGAAACGGCGGGCGCTAGCGGAAAGCCCCAAATTTCAGCGGCAAGCATACCCGCATCCTCACGGCTAATAGACTTACGCGGAACATTGAATTCCGCCCCGCTGCCGTCCGAAATGATGAAATCGCCAAGTCTATGCAAAAGTCCGGCGCAGTAATACTCCTTCAGTTCACAATCATTGACACCGCGTTCTCTCGCAAGCATATATGAAATAATAGCAGTGGAAAGCGAATGGCGCAAAAAATTCTTATGCAAAGTAAGATTAATGTTAAGTTCCGGCGATGCCAGCCTGCGCTGAACCGCGCCAAGTATAAAATTTTTAACGGTATTAACGCCAAGAACAGTAATAATATGCGGAATTCCAAAAAATTCCTTTTGAACAACCGGGAAAAATTCATGGTACAGGCCGTAACTTATGGCAGTTAGTACGGGGTCCGCATTAATCAGCGTATAAAGTTCCAATGCGTCGACCTCATTTTTGTTACAAACACTAAAAACTTTCATCGCGTCCGGCAATAACACGGGATATTGTTTAAAAATAAGCGTAATTGCCGTTTTGTTTATCATTCAATCATCCTAAGCGGGCGCGCGGAAACCTCTCTTGAATAATCTCCGATCTGCCCTGATTTGTCGTAAGCGCTAATCGAGAAATAGTATAAAACACCATTTTTCAGATTGTCAATACTGATTGAATTTTGCTTCCCGACATCAATCGGGGACGGAGCGGGGGACGCTTCATCGCCCAAATAATTTCCTGACGCGGAACCGTAGTACACAAGGTAGCCGGCGGCGTTTTCATCTTTTGATTGTTTCCATGACAGTTCGACCGCGCCGTCTTTTGGCAATACCCGAAGCGCGGAAGGAGGCGCGGGTGGAGACTCTCTAACAGAAACAACGCTGATTTCTTCAAGATACGGCGTTGTTTCAAAGTCGCCGCCCGGGTAAAATTGTACGGCAAGCTCAATATAACGCCCTTTTACCGCGCTAATTACATTACCCGGTATAAAAGTACGCCATTGATCATCGCTCCATTCATATTTAGAGACGGAGGCGCGGATAAAAAACCGCATTTGAGCGCCGCCGGGAAAATTAAACGGATCCTGCGCGTCTTTTTTATTTCTTATGCCTCCTTTCAAGGTATTGTAAGCCCCGCCCGCCGCGTCAATACGGATAACGGAGCTGTTTTGAGCGCCAAGGTCGATTGGGTCGCTCTGTGTCCAGCCGCCGCGAGGATACCGGCGGGCTTCCGGATTCTCTACAAAGCGGCTGTAGACACGGACATTATCTATCATGCCGTTGAACCGCCTGCCAAGAGCAAATTCGCCTCTCTCGCCTACAAGCGGTAAAAAGACCGAGCCGTTCTCGGAGCCTGAAGCCGTCGTGTAGCGAACATCTTCTAAAACTCCGTTTATAAGATATTCAAGCAGTCCCGTTTTCGATTCAAAGCGGAGTATGTGATGGCTCCACCGTTTCGGTATGACGGGTGTGGAAGAGCTAAGGTGTACCGGTACGCTTCGCGCCGCCGTATTGTTTCCATTTGAAAGGGACGCGGGCTCAAAAAAGAAGTTTTCAAAATTCCATTCCATACGGTTCTTTGACACGGAACAGCTTAAATTTTGAATTTGATACGCGCCGCCTATCGCCGCCGCGGTCCAGTTAAGCGGTTCCTCGCCGTTTTCCATACTCAAAGGGTAAAGCCAAAATTCTATGGAAAAATCGCCTATGTTACGCCCTTTCGAAAAAAGCGCTTCGTTCCCGCGGGCGCGGATAATCACGTCTCCGGCATCCGCTTGATTCTTGTACGCCGTGGCGGTCAGCGCCCCTGAGAAAACGGCCGCCCCGCCGCCAAAACGCGCCTTCGAAGTTCCCGCGCTGTAAACTGTTTCCGGCACTTCCAATATGTAGTGTCCGGTACTGTCGGAGAATGTGTTCATCTCATCAAAAGATACCGACATATCAACGGATTCGTCAAAATCATTTGCGGCGGAATTTAGCGCCAGCGCTTTGTATGGCGCTAATTGTTCAAGTTCCGTAATGCCGTCACGGAGTTTGAATTGCCCCCAGCCTTCGGCGCCGCCAAAGGTTAAAATATCCTCGCCTAGCGCAAAGGTCAACGTGCCTGAAAAAAACAACAGAACGCTTGCGGCAGAAATTTTAGCGCAAAATAAAATTTGTTTCATGTTTTTCTAAATCCTCACTAAGCGCGGCGGCCTTTACAATGAAAGCTATGCGCCCTTCTTTTAAAAGCCTTTTGTTTTTTTCGGAAGAAAGGATGATAAGCGCATCCTCACGTTCAATTATCGGGTCGGTCGGGTTTATCCCGAAAATGCCGCGCGCGATAATACGCAACGGCTTATCCCCGACAATTTTCTGTAAATCTTCGCTTAAACCGGAAGGCGTGTCTTGAACAATGCCGTCAATACCGGTATAATGAACCATAGCAAAACTGGCATCCCGGTTAGGGGATGTCATGTTTTTGTCATATATCAGATTCATTTCCGTATCCCATATCTTGGGAAACAGGCAGGGTACCAGTTCCGCGGAGCTTTCCCGCCCGTGAACCGGTAGCGTATCCTCCGCTATTATTATTATCCCAGTGTAATCCGCGGCGGAAGGCAGCGGATTGATGACGTGAAGCATTTTGGCATCTTTTTTGTGCCGTACAAGTTTTGAACTTATGTTTTTCAAGTCTATAACATATCTTGAGCTTATTGTATGAAAATTAAATGAATAACTTGGGTATGTGCGGTCAGCCTGCCTAGCCAACGTGTCTACTAGTTCGGGCGGAATTTCACCGGCCTCTACAAGATCCCTTATAACTGTAGCCGAATCAAGTCTGATTGATAGTATAAAAGGCCGCACTCCATCGAAATAACGCGAAAACAGCGCTTCCTCAGCCTGCATTCTTCCTGACGGAAGCCGTATTCCCGCCGCCGCTATGTCAACGCTCAACTCCGCGTCTATACGCATCTTTTCCCAGTCCAACAAGCCGGTAATGCTGCTCTTAATCTCCCGCGCTTCGAGCATCGTACACGCAAGTATAAAAAATCCGATGGCGCAACGGGCAAAAAATTCACGAAACATATAAATAATTATCGGCTTTTCAAATAGACTTGTTACCCCGCGTTCAGCAAGAAAAGGGCGCTGTCTCCAGAATGTGTCCGCCGCTGCCCAGCCTCTAATTTTTTAATCCGTGTAAATCCGCATAATCCGCGGACTCTTTGGATAATTAAAACTGGTAAACCCCCGTCTTTGCCGGAAGGATGCTCTCCTATCAGTGAACCGCGCAAAGTTCATCAGATAGGAGGCATGAATGAAAGACTATAATAGCCTATCCCATAGTGT
>JAITDS010000164.1 GCA_031282435.1 Spirochaetaceae bacterium | reverse complement strand
TTTGGGCTTTATTGAGCAAACCGAACAGCACAACCCGGCCGGAATAGACATCGGTACAATCGAGGGTAAAGTTAAACCCGCCGCCTTCATGGTTTCCGCAGTGATGAACCGTGTCTATCTCGAAAAACGGTGGTTTTCGCTCATTCCGGGGGTAATGAACCCGGACGGGGATGGTATGTTTCAGATATTTTCCCCGTTTGGTGCCGGAAAAACCCCGGAGGAGGCTCTTTTTCCCTTCCTCTTTGATCTTCCGGTTGATGGTGGCGGAACTGACGGCAAGGAGTTTTTCTTTGACGGCGGGGGTGATATGAAAGACCTCCTCCTGTTCGAGGAAGGTCATGTTCGCCCGGATGAAGGGGGCAAGGAGCTGCCCGCACATGAAGCCGAAATATTCCCGGATGGGTTTTAAGGGAGGAGACGACCTCCGGGCCGTAGATGATTTTGCCGGTTTTTTTCGCGGTTTTTTTAGCCGCGCCGCCTTGAGGGTGACGCGCTTCCCGTCAAGGAAGACGGTCGCGCTCTTCCCCCGGTTTGCCGGAAGATGGAGAAGATATTTGCGGTTGAGACCGGTAATCCGGCAGAGTTTGTCAAGGATTTTTGGCTTCTCATTCAGGGCGAGCGCATATAAAATCGTATCTCATTATCCTATAAAGAATTACAAAATCATACATGAAACAGTCCCAATGGGCTAATTCTTTATCCTGTAAGGAATTATAAACTTATATGCGCTCGCCCTGCTTTAGTTCCTTGTTTCCTCATATGGCACTCCGGTATCCTTAGATACTGGTATTATTGACTTTTCGTATGGTTTGATTTTGACCTGAGGCATGACACCCCGCTATGGTTTGATTTTACTTGAAGCATTGCGCTCACTTGACAAATCAAAGTGTTGGGCGTTACCGTAAAATGATATGTATCGTGATACCGAAACCGAACCGCGTAAACATGATTCTTCGCCGTTTATAAGTTTCATTATTCCGTTTTATAACAGATTTAATATGTTAAAAGAAGCGGTACAGAGTGTTCTCTCTTCTGATTTTAAAAATCTTGAAATTATTCTGGTTGATGATGCTTCCGGCTATACGTGTCAAAAAGAAAGCATGGAATTTGCAAACAAATATGCCAATATTTTTTATATCCGCGAGGAAAAAAACTTAGGGCCCGGAGCGGCGCGTAACCGGGGAATACAGGCGGCTAAAGGTGAATGGCTATTTTTTATGGACAGCGATGACATTATTTATGGGCATATTCTGCCGGAATTAGCGGAATTTCTTAAATCCGCACGGTGTGATGATGTTGATATTGTATCTTTTAATAAAATTACTTATAAATTTGCGGATAACAGCGTTAAAATCATAAATAATTTTGATAAAATCACGGATGAATGGTGGCACAGGGTATTTGATTGGCGAAATTCGCCTCATAACAGGACTGAATTGTGGAATTTTTGTTTTCGCAGGTGTTTTCTTGTAAAGAATGACATTAAATGCGACAATGTTCACGGCCAGGAAGAGTGCCGGCTGGTTTTTACGGCGGTTTGTTACGCTAAAAAAACGGCCGTCTTTTTACAGGGTTTTTATGAATACCGCGTGCGCGCCGCTTCGTCGCTTACGGCGACTGCAGAACGGAAAAATCAAATCGAAGGACGAAAATCGGTTTTTAACAGCTTACTGCTGCTCTGTGAGGCTGATATTCCGCGGGACAAAAAAACACACGCGGAAAATTTGCTTTACCGTACAATTCTTTACTCACAGTGGGATTCGTATCTTTACCGGAATAATAAAACGGTATACGGCGCTCTTGACAGGTTGCGCGGGCAAATTGCCGTTTATACGGATAATTGGCGTAAAAAAGCTTACATCAGCCCCTGCTTTCTTGAAGCACCGGCCGCCGCGAAACTTATATCAAATTGGGGGGGGGGGGGGCGTTTGCCGGTTTTATTGACAAAGATAAAACATCCCCGCGGGCCAGAGCCTGCCAAGAAGACAGCGGCGTAACCGTATACAGTCTTGCCGATATTAAAAATTTTGAAAATTCCATCATTCTTGTATCCGGGATTCATTCAGACGAAATAGCCAGTGATTTTACCGCCTTTAATTTAATAGAAGGAACCAATTTTGTACTGACAGGCTTAATTTGAATCTGGAGGAAAGTAATGGTTATTAAGACAAAAAATACCACGTTAGAAGAATGGGTAAGGCTTGCGCCCAAAGCGGGTGAAAGCATAGCGGTTTACGCGATGAGTAATACCGCCCGCAGATTGATACCGTTGTATCTTTCGACGGGCATAAAAATCATCTGTATACTCGACAGGGATCCCGCGCTGAATGGCACATTTTACAACGGCATCCCCATAATTAGTCCCGATGAATTCAGCGATAAAGATAAAACCATTATCATTTGTTTAAGCGTAGCATTTATGCCTGTTTTAAGGCGGCTGCGGAGCATGGGCTTTAAAAAGATTTTACCGTATTATTTTTATCTTCTGGATAAAGAAATCAAGCTGGACATATCAACGATAGAGGACGCGCAGGCCGCCTATTTTGACAACTGGATGCTGTCACGGCCTGCGAATGATGTGCTTGATTATGTAGATATACCGGTAACAATGAAGTGTTCGCTGCGGTGCAGGGACTGCGCCAACCTGATGCAGTATTTTTCCAGTCCGCGGCACGCTGATTTCGAGACAATGCGCCGGTCAATAGAAAAACTATTCGCGGTTATTGACCATATATTTGAAGTGCGTGTTTTGGGGGGAGAGCCTTTCATGTATGCCGGTTTATATCGATATATAGAAATTATCAAAAATTATTCATCAAAATATACCCTGTTGACAGTATTTACAAACGCGACCATAATCCCAAGCCAAAAAAATTTAGACGCGCTGAAGGATCCTATGATAACGCTTCAAATTAGCGACTATAATAATCCCCGTCAAAAAATACCGGAGCTTTTAAGCGTGTGCGAAAAAAATGGAATTCTTACAAAGATAAACAAAGGCTTCAGATGGCAGGATAGTTCCCGGATTCGCCGTCATGGACGGACAGATGCCGAAAATATGGAATTGCTGCGAAAATGCGTTGTGCATAGATGCGCGGCTGTCGTTGATGGAAAATTGTTTTACTGCCCTATTGCCGGAAACATATACACTCTCAAAGCCGCGCCGGAAGAATATCATGAATTTGTGCCGCTTCTAGATGATAAAGCCTTAGACTGTACGATAAAAGATCAAATAAATAAACTGATGCGGACTAAATTTTTGAAGATTTGTGATTTTTGCGGCGGACGCCCTTTGTATGGAAACGACATACCGGCGGCCGTTCAAACGGACAAAGCGCTTGAATATGAAAAATATGGCGATTCCCTGTAAAGCGCCGTAGTAAAGGCGGGCTTGACCGGGAATACTGGCGCCGTCATTGCGAGCGGACACCCCCGTCATTGTGAGCGAAGCGAAGCAATCCGGCGCAATGACTGCCGCCCCTGCGAAGGCGTCTTAAACCCGCTTTAATCCGCAAAAATATGGCGGCAGGCCGTTATGTGAACGCGTTGCGCCCTATTATAATCTACATCAACCATTTTGATTTTCACGCCGTTGATGAGCTTCTCTCTATTATTAGTAAAGATGCCGCTATACACGAGTATAACGAGGCTGGGCATTATGTTGACTTCAAAACAAAGGTTGCAAAAGGTGTAATAGCGGAAAGCGACAATCTTGAAGGATTTTGGGCGGCATTCGACGACAATTTTCCGCAAAAGGCGTTTATCGTTTTAAAAGACGCGCATCACTATTTTATGAAAGAATACTGCGCGCATAATCCGCGTGTAATAGCACTTATCAACTCATGTTACGCAAAAACGCTATTATCCCCAGGTTAAAAGCGGACAGTAATTCCATCGTCCTCTTCAATGATGCCATGTAAATCTGTGATTTTATTGCGAAGTAATTGTAACCGTGTCTGAGTTTAGCTAATTCTAATTTTGTATACGCGTATATTGACGCAAACACATGATTGCTTTGCGTCCTCTCCGTATGGGTAATGCCCTAGAATTATTGGAGCAAACATAACTTCCACAAAACGGGCATTTTAATACCACTGTTACCATACCTTCTCCCTCGTAAACTTTCCAGTATGGTATATTCAGGGCGAGCGCATATAAGTTTATAATTCCTTACAGGATAAAGAATTAGCCCATTGGGACTGTTTCATGCATGATTTTGTAATTCTTTATAGGATAATGGGATACGATTTTATATGCGCTCGCCCTGATGGTATATCCTCATTATATAGTAATAAGTTCAAAACATTACCGGAAGTTTCCCCCGCCCCTTTTTGTCCGCCTTTTGGTAGCGCCGTGCAATCTCCCCGCGGATCTTTTTCTTGTCTTTCATGTCTAACCCCGTACGGTTCTCCTTGATATTAGGTAGAACCGGTGTAATTTGGGCCGGGTTTTTATTTTGGCGCATCCACCTCGTTTCACTTAGAAAAATTATGGCACAATGCAGGATTGACAGAAGGGAGTGTCTGCGGTACGTTTTTTGATAAGGTGGGACAGCGATGAAATTTTCACAATTCTTTATTCCAACTTTGCGGGAAGCTCCGGGAGATGCCGCGGTTGTAAGCCACAAGCTGATGTTGCGCGCCGGGATGATACGGCGGCTGGCAAACGGGCTTTTTGCATACCTGCCGTTAGGATTGCGATCTTTTAGAAAACTAGAGCGGATTATCCGTGAAGAAATGGATGCGGCAGGCGCTCTTGAGGTTAAACCCACGGTTATTGTGCCTGCCGAACTTTGGAAAGAGTCGGGACGCTGGGACACTATGGGCGAGGCTCTGCTCCGTGTAAAAAATCGTCTGGGTGGGGATTTTGTTGTTTCTCCTACAGCGGAGGAGGCGATTACCGCCCTTGTACGTGATGACTTATCTAGTTATAAGCAGCTTCCGCTCAATCTGTATCAGATAAATACAAAGTATCGTGATGAGGTGCGTCCGCGTTATGGCGTGATGCGCGGCAGAGAATTTGTGATGAAAGATGCGTATTCTTTCCACACGGACGACGCAAGTCTTGCCCGTACTTATGAGGATATGGGGCGGGCGTACAGGCGTATATTTCGCCGCGTAGGTTTGTCGGTTATTCCTGTGCGCGCCGATTCGGGAGCGATGGGCGGCAGCGGTTCTGAAGAATTTATGGTGGAAAGCGAGATAGGTGATAATACGCTTATTCTTTGCAAACGGTGCGAATATGCGGCTAATGTTGAAAAAGCCGCCTGTAAACCGGATTTTGTTTCTGTGTCCGTTTCCGCCGCAAGGGAAGCCGCCGCCGGTATTCCCCCTATAGAACGTATAGATACGCCGGATGTAAAAAGCATCGCGGAACTTTGCGCTTTTCTTAAAACCGATGCGGAGAAATTTATTAAAACGCTTGTGTATACGGCATCCAATCCAAACGTTGACATTTTAAAATCTATCGGATGGAAAAATTCGGGGAATAAAAACGCGCCGGCAACTTTACATTTTGTGGCGTTGATTCGAGGCGACCTTGAAGTAAACGAGGCGAAGCTCGCATCCCTGCTTGGCGCTTCCGATATATCTCTTGCTACGGACGGCGATGTTGAGCGTATTACAGGCGCGCCTGTTGGTTTTGCGGGGCCTGCCGGATTGAAGGACGTACTCATAATCGCGGATGAATCGGTAAGCGCGATGACGGGCGCGGTTACCGGGGCTTTGGTAAAAGACGTTCACTTACAAAACGTTGCTTTCGGACGCGATTTTGAACCTCATCTTATTGCCGATATACGTACCGTTACCGCAGGCGATCGTTGTACGCTCTGCGGAGAGGAGCTTTACGAAAAGAAGGGAAATGAACTGGGTCATATATTCAAACTTGGCTATAAATATACAAAAACAATGAAGGTAAGTTACCTTGATATTGACGGCAAAGCGCAAACTCCGCTTATGGGTTGTTATGGTATTGGTCTTGACCGTACGCTTGCGACCGTTATTGAAGAACATCATGACGATGCGGGTATCGTCTGGCCGATAACTCTTGCGCCGTTTGAGGCGCTTATTATTCCGGTTAAATACGACGGTGTGGTTAAAGAGGCGGCTGACAATTTGTATGCCGAGCTTAGAGAATTGGGTATAGACACATTGCTTGATGATCGTAACGAGCGCGCCGGCGTTAAATTTAATGATGGGGACCTTATAGGCATCCCATTCCGCGCTGTGATCGGGGACAAAAATCTTAATAACTCGCCGCCGCTTATAGAGTTAAAATATCGTGCCGATGGTAAAACTCGTCTTGTGGAGTTGTGGAAAGCCGCGGAGATTATAGCGGCTGAAGTTCGGGCGGAAATCGCGAGTTTTGCGGGGTTTGCCGGCGGAGAGACTTGAACTCTCACGAAGTTGCCCTCAGCAGATTTTGAGTCTGCCGTGTCTACCATTCCACCACGCCGGCTGTATTTTTAATCATTTTGGCATAAAATAATAAATAGTTTCAAGGGTTATGACGAGGCTGTTTTTTACTCCTTTTTTGATATAAATTAAAGTACGGCGTATTATCATGGATATATTATATCGGAGACTTTAGGTTTCCAAGCAACCCTATTATACCGGTTCAATTCTGGCGATAATAACGCCATCTGTAATGAGGAGTAAATATGGCAAAATCAACGGAAGCAAAAACTATGGCGGACGGCAAAGCGAGTCTTGAGGATAAGCACAAAGCGCTGGAAGCGGTTAGGCTTCAAATTGAAAAGCAGTTCGGCGCGGGGTCGCTGATAAAACTTGGTACTCACGCTAACGCGGCGGGTGTAGAAACTATACCGACAGGTTCCATACTTCTTGACGAGGCTTTGGGTATAGGCGGGTATCCGCGAGGACGTATCATTGAGATTTTTGGGCCTGAATCGTCCGGCAAGACAACGCTGGCGCTTCATGCCGTAGCTGAAGCCCAAAAAATGGGAGGAATATGCGCGTTTA
Source organism: Spirochaetaceae bacterium (assembly GCA_031282435.1). Taxonomy (GTDB): domain Bacteria; phylum Spirochaetota; class Spirochaetia; order Treponematales; family Breznakiellaceae; genus JAIRMY01. The sequence goes on along the minus strand of JAITDS010000164.1, from coordinate 11,542 downwards.
TTGACGCGGAACACGCGCTTGATCCTATTTATGCAAGAAATTTGGGTGTTGATATTGATAATCTTGAAGTATCACAACCCGATTCGGGGGAGCAGGCGCTTGAAATCGCGGAAAGTCTTGTACGTTCTGGAGCGGTGGACGTTATTGTTGTCGATTCTGTCGCCGCTTTAACTCCTCAGGCTGAAATTGAGGGAGATATGGGGGATGCCCATGTCGGTCTTCAGGCTCGTTTGATGAGTCAGGCGTTACGAAAACTTACAGCCATAATTGGTAAATCACGAACGGTGCTTATATTTATAAATCAAATTCGCATGAAAATAGGTGTAATGTTCGGCAATCCGGAAACTACAACGGGTGGAAACGCGCTTAAATTTTACGCTTCAGTACGGCTTGATGTCCGCAAGCAGGAAACAATTGAAAAAGGCGGGGACGCGGACGCGATTGGTAATCGTGTCAAGGTAAAGGTTGTAAAAAACAAGGTCGCGCCGCCGTTCCGTAAGGTGGAAATGGAAATAATGTTTGGAAAAGGTATTTCCGCCACAGGCAGTTTGCTTGACGCCGCTGTTAAATATGAGATTATCGACAAAAAGGGCGCATGGTTCTCTTATGGTGAGGAAAAAGTGGGGCAGGGCAGGGATAACGCGAAGGAGTATCTTGAAAAGAATCCTGAATTTGCTTCTGAAGTAGAGGCGCGTGTCCGGAAAATTATGTTTCCAGACAAAAATGTGGAAGCAGTCTCTGCTGCAAGCGTAAAATCTGTAGCGCCGGAGCTTAAAACTGCCGCCGCCGCAGGTGTGAAACAATCCCCTCCGCCCATAGCAGGGGAGATTCCTGCTAAAAAATCCGCTTCTATACGCGGTTCGGCTTCTGCCGCAGTTGTTCCCGCCTCTCCTGCCACTATTGAAGATGATGACGAGGGTTTGTTTTAGAATAGCGTTGAATGGGGGTATGCATGATAGCTTTAAAAAAATTGCGAGCATATAAAAGATATACGGGCAACAATTTTGCCTATGTTGACAGGATTATGAATGGTTTCGCCCGCAGTGTGGAAAAAGCTAACGCGGCTTTCGCAAAAAAAGAGCATGAAGCTAATGCCTCTTTTAGGCAAGAGATATGGAAAACCACCGAGTCGTTGGCAAAGATACAGGAAACCGGCGCGGTGTTGTTGAAAAAGGAGCATGAAGCTAACACCTCTTTTAGACAAGAGGTACGGGAAACCACCGAGTCGTTAGCGAAGATGCAGGAAACCGGCGCGGCGTTATTGAATAAAGAGCATGAAGCTAATGAGGTGTCGTTTAAGAAGAGGGATGAAGCTAACGCGGCGTTTGAGCAAAAAATGCAGGCATCTATCGAGAATTTAACTAAGATGCATGAGACCAGCGCGGCATCGCTTAAGAAGAGAGATGAAGCTAACGCGGTGTTTGAGCAAAGAATGCGTGAGACTAGCGAAGCTATGGCGAAGGAGAATCGTGAAATGGAGCTTGCCTTTAGAAAAGATATTAAAGGAATAAGAGAAGGTTTAGCCGGCATGATGGAAGCCAGCGAGGCGTTGTTTAAGAAGAGGGATGAAGCTAACGCGGCGTTTGAACAAAGAATGCAGGTGTCTCTTGAGAATTTAACTAAGATGCATGAAACCAACGAGGCGTTTAGTAATAAAGTCTGGGAATCTTTGAATGCTTCTGATAAACAGTTTGAAAAATATAAAAAAGAATGGAATAAAAAAATGGGCGAAATATACAACAGGCTAGGTGATTTAGCGGAGTATACTTTTGTTCCAGAGGCAATTTTAGAAAAATTCCAAAAACTAAACTATAATTTTGATGACTACTGCCGCCGCGAACGGATTTTGGGAAAAGACGGATGCGCCAGAGCCGAATATGACATAGTGCTTTGTAATGGCGATACGGTTGCTCTTGTAGAGATAAAAACCGCTTTCAAGTATGAGTATATTGACAGGTTTATCAGTCAAATAAGTGTCGCAACGAATGAAAAATATAAAGGTAAAAAGATAATAGCCGCAATTGCCGCGCTGGAAATGCCAAAAGAGATTAAAAAATACGCTATGGGACACGGGCTTTATGTTATTGAGCAGACCGGAGAAGAAATAAAAATTGATACACTGAATGGAAAATTCAAGCCTAAGATATGGTGATGCGCGATTATGATACTTTCAGCTTCCGGTTGGCGCGATATATTCGCTTATGATGGAGAGGCGGAAAGCCGCTCCACAAGAATATCAGGTTTCCATAAGTTTTTTTCGGCGGCTTCGGCATCCGTATTCGTGGATTTTATTCGCAAGAAGACTCAAAATGGTTTAATCCGTATCATAGTAGGACTCGATACCCGGCCTACAGGAATGTCTATAGCAAAAAATATTATACGGACGATTCTGGCAAAGGATGCACACGCCATTTTTTGCGGCGTTACAGCCGCGCCGGAAATTATGGCCTATGCCCGGGCATTAGGCGGTAAAGGCGCTGCTGACGGTTTTATATATATATCGGCCAGCCATAATCCCATAGGTTACAACGGTATAAAATTCGGCCTTACGGACGGCGGCGTATTAGGCGGCGCTGATATGGCGCAACTCGCGGCCGGTTTTTATGCCCTTCGCGAGTCCCAAAACGCGAGTTCTTTACTGCTCGAAAGCTTAAATTCCGTTAAATCAAGTGTTTTAAACAAGGCGTTGAGCGAAGCGCCGCGCTTCAAACAGGAGGCGCTTGCCGCATACATGGAATTTAGCAATATAACGGCGGCGGGAGGTCAGGAGTTTGTTTTAACGGAGTTAAAAAACACGATAAATATAACGCCGCTTGGAATAGCTGCCGATTTTAATGGCTCCGCGCGAACTCTCAGCATTGATAAAGTTTTCTTTGAAAACTTTGGATTAAAGTTTGCCGCTATAAATGCTAAGGCGGGTGAAATAGTCCATAGAATAGTGCCGGAAGGCGATTCTCTAATACCTTGCCTTGATTTTCTGAGCGAGCTTAGACAGGATAATCCCGATTTCATTCTTGCTTATACGCCGGATTGCGATGGCGACAGGGGAAACATCGTGTTTTTTGATGAAAATGCGAATTTTGTCCGGCCATTAGAGGCTCAGGAAGTGTTTGCGCTCGCTTGCCTGTCTGAACTTTGCCAGCTTGTCTGGTTAGGCGGAGCGCATCTTGATGAAAAAGGATCACTTAGAAAGACCGCCGTTGCCGTAAATGATGCAACCTCAATGCGTATAGACAGGATAGCAAACGCCTTTGGCGCAGTTGTCTTTCGCGCTGAAACCGGCGAAGCGAATGTTGTAAATCTTGGGCGGAGACTTCGGGCTGAAGGCTGGACAACCCCCGTCATGGGTGAGGGCGCGGCGGGAGGCAGCATAATTCACCCGTCGTCCGTGAGGGATCCGCTTCAAACTGTAACGGCATTATTGAAGTTATTAAGGATACGTTCCCGATCCGGTAAAAAAGGGTTTTTTGAAATTTGGCAAGAGCGATGCGGATTGAAAAAACCTTACTCTAACGATTTTAACTTATCTGATGTGATAGCGAGCCTTCCCGCTTTTATCACAACGAGCGCATATTCGGCGGATGCGGGTTTGCAAATCGTAAGCGGCGATCATGCCCGGCTTAAAGAACGGTATCAAAACATATTTTTGCGGGAGTGGCATGAAAAAGAAAGCCGGTTGCATAGCGAATGGGGGATATGCGCTTGGGAAGCGTTTTCATATAACGGAAGTGAAGAACGGCGCGACGTGGATCATTTTGGGGATTCCGGACGCGGCGGTCTTCGTATATGCTTCTACAATGAAAGCGGATCACAATGCGCCTCAATCTGGATGCGCGGTTCAGGTACCGAGCCCGTTTTTCGTGTAATGGCGGATGTTGATGCCGGAAATTCCGCGTTAGAACGCGCTCTTTTATCGTGGCACCGCGGCATGGTTCTTGAAGCTGACAAAGAGCGGGATTAACGCCGCTATGTTCTACTAAGAATCAAACTGACTGTTGTACATTTCAGCGTAGAAGCCGCCTTTGGCTAGAAGTTCTTTATGACTGCCTTGTTCTATAATGTCGCCGTCTTTCATTACAAGGATCAGGTCGGCGTTGCGGATAGTGGACAATCTGTGCGCTATAACAAAACTAGTCCTTCCGGCCATGAGATTGTCCATAGCGCGCTGAATTAACACTTCTGTACGAGTATCAACATTGCTGGTAGCCTCGTCTAAAATTAATATTGAAGGGTTAGCAATAATTGTTCGCGCTATAGTCATAAGTTGTTTTTGCCCGCGTGATATGTTGTCCGCATCCTCATTCAGAATCATGCGGTAACCGTCAGACAGACTACGGATAAAACCGTCTGCCTGCGCTGCTTTCGCGGCTGCCTCTACTTCTTCCTTTGTGGCGTTCAGTTTTCCATAGCGTATGTTGTCGGCAATGCTGCCGTTAAAAAGCCATGTGTCTTGTAAAACCATGCCGAACACGGAACGCAGGGAATCGCGCTTATATAAACGAATATCACAGCCGTTAATTTTTATCGCGCCGCCGGATACATCATAGAAACGCATTAACAGTTTTATTATTGTCGATTTACCGGCACCGGTTGGTCCGACTATAGCGATTTTTTGACCGTTTACCACATTCGCGCTAAAATTATGAATAATAATTCTGTTTTTTGTATAACCAAAGTATACGTTTTCAAAACGAATGTCAAAATCATTCTTTTTGATAAGCTCTTTTGCGTCCGGCGCGTCTGGAGGCTCATCGGGCAGTTCAAGAAATTCAAATACACGTTCCGCGGCGGCGGCGGTTTGCTGTAAGATGTTAGTAATGTTAGTGATCATTTGAAGCGGCTGGGTAAATGAGCGGACATACTGTAGAAACGCCTGAATATCACCTATAGTAACCATTTTTTTAAGCGCGAGAGCGCCGCCTGTAATACAGACTACAACATACACAAAATTGCTTATAACAAAAGTAAGCGGCATAATCATGCCGGAAAGAAAGTTTGCTTTCCATGCCGACTTATAAAGCGCATTGTTATGTTCCGAAAATTTTCGTATTGATTCTTCCTCCCCGTTAAACGCGCAAACAACATCGTGCGCGGAAAGCATTTCCTCGATATGTCCGTTGACGGCCCCTAAATAATCCTGCTGTTTTTTAAAATACTTTTGTGATTTTCTAATAATTATAGCGGCTGATATAAGCGAAGCCGGAATCATCAACAGCGCGGCTAAAGTTAAACGCCAGCTTATACTGAACATCATTATTGTAATTCCGGCGAGAGATGTAATTGAGGTAATTATCTGCGAAAAACTTTGATTTAACGTTGTGCTTATAGTATCAACATCATTTGTAATGCGGCTTAATATGTCGCCGTGCGGAGTTTCGTCGAAATAGCTAAATGGAAGGCGGTGCATTTTTTTGAAAATATCGCTTCTAAGTTTGCTGGTAATATTTGCCGTAATGCTTGCCATTATAAAACTTTGAAGATACGAAAATAAAAAAGCGGCGCAGTATAGAAGCATAAGCATCAGAAGCGTTTTACCGATTGCGGCAAAATTAATTGAGCCGCGCGCGGCGCCGTCAATAAGCGTATCGGTTGCGTTGCCTAGTATTTTTGGGCCTATTATTGTGAATACCGTTGACAGAACGGCTATAAAAGCGGAAAAAATGATGGCTGGCGCGTACATTTTCAAGTACCGCGTAAGTTTTTTTAAGGATGAGCCTAGGTTTTTGGGTTTATCGAGCGGAGCGTTTAACGCCCCGCCGCCGCGCATCCCGATAGGCGGCGCCGCAAGTTTGTTTTTTTCACTCATTTTTATGACTCGGCAAACTGAGTTTCCGCAATCTCCGCATATTCCGGGCAGGTCTTCATAAGTTCGTCATGAACGCCGCGTCCGGTAATTTTACCGTTCTCAAGTACAAGAATTTCATCGGCGTTTTTAATGGCGCTTATCCTCTGCGCGATTATAAGTATTGATGCGCCGCTCTCTTTTTCTCTAAGTTTTTTGCGAAGCGCCGCGTCAGTTTTAAAATCAAGCGCGGAAAAACTGTCGTCAAATATCAGTATCTCAGATTTTTTTGCAATGGCTCGCGCTATAGCAAGCCGCTGTTTTTGCCCGCCCGAGACATTAACGCCGCCCTGTAAAATGGGCGCTTCAATTCCCACGGGATTTTCCATGATGAATTCCATCGCCTGCGCCGTATCCGCCACGCTCAATATTTCTTCTTCCGGCAAAGCGTAATTTTTTCCATAATTGATGTTCGATTTAATCGTACCGCTGAGTAGTACGCTGTTTTGCGGAACATAAGCGATTTTACCGCGCAATGAATTCTGGGTTACTGTGCGTATGTCTCTCCCGTCAACATAAATCGCCCCGCTTGTTACATCGTAAAAACGTAGCGCCAGATAGGTTATACTTGATTTGCCCGCTCCGGTCGACCCTATTATAGCAGTTGTCTTACCGGGGGAAAGCGTAAAGTTGATATTTGAAAGCGCGTCTTGTTCCGCGTTTGGATACCTAAAACATACGTTTCTAAATTCCAAAATCCCTTTTTGAGCGCTGTCAAAAGAAAGCGGATGCGGCGGATCTTTAATTTTTGGATCAGTTTTAAGCACTTCCGCAATACGGTTCGCCGACACCTGAGCGCGCGGCATCATAATAAAAATCATGGAGAGCATGACAAAGGCCATGATAATTGTAGTTGTATATTGAATGAACGCTATCATGTCCCCTGCTTGAATACGCGACTCGGCGATTTGTTTCGCAAAAACCCATACAATTAGCAGAGCGGAAGCGTTCATAATAAACATAAGCGCCCCCGGAAGTACCGCTATTGTGCGGTTGGTAAATAGAATGGCGCGTGTAAGGTTGCCGTTGGCTTTATCAAAGCGGGATTTTTCGTAGGAGCAGGCGTTGAACGCGCGTATTACCATCATGCCGGTAAGATTCTCGCGTGATATAAGGTACAATCTGTCTACCAGTCCTTGCAAAGAATAGAATTTCGGCATACTAATGGCAAAAACTAAAATGATAATTCCTAGTAAAAGAAGCACGGGCAGAGCTATTATCCAACCCATCCCGTTGCCGTGTATTTCCGCCATGATGAATCCTCCGGCGGCTATAATGGGAGCAAACCAGATGAATCGAATCGCTATCAACAAAAAGGATTGAATTTGTGTAACGTCATTTGTACAGCGGGTTGTCAATGACGAGGCGGAGAATTTATCAAATTCATAATGTGAAAAGAATTCTATTTTGTTAAATAAATCGCGCCGCAGATTGCAAGCTATGCCTGAAGCGATTCTGGCGGAAAACAAACATACCAGAATACTGGTAACGCTGCCGGCTATAGTAATAAGCACCATTTGTATTCCGGTTGAAAACAAATACTCCGTATCATTACGCATAATTCCTATGTCCACAATATTAGACATATAATTAGGTAAAAGAAGGTTGCATATTGCCTGAAGGGAAAGCAGGACAAACGTCAATATCAACTCGCCAGCATAATTTTTTAAATAAATAATTAATTTTTGCATGATGGATTAGATGTTTTATGGATAATCAGTTTGACCGGTTTTAATCCATCGGTCAATACCCGCTGTACAGTGTCCGGCGATTCCGTTTTCGGGAAAATTCAATTTTACATGGTTTCAACGGTGTATTAGCGGTGTTTTTTCATTTTGGGCGCATTTTCACCCGCCGCAGGCGCGCCTGCGTCAGGCGAAAACCGCGCTTTTCGGGGCTACGCGCTTTCGCGCTCCGGCCACGCCGCCCCCGCAGGGGGCGCCCCCTGCGGGGGCGGCGTGTCTTGCTTCGCAACCCCTACAATCGCTTGCGCTATCTAAAAGTGTCTTTCGCGGTAAAAGTTGACGCTGATTTTCGTTTTGAAATCGGAAGCCCTGCCACTATAAAGAAATAGCTGTATAGTATAACATAAAAAACTATAATTGGAATTGTTCGCCAACCCGGTTGCTTGTCGCCCAAGTCCTTTTCAAGCGGAACTTGGCCAAGCAATGCTTGGCTTGCGGAAACTTCAGTTTCCAAACAACTCTATTGCAAAAAACTTCATAAACGGGGGTATCATGTGAAAACAGTATGCGGCGTAGATCTTGGGACACAAAGTTGCAAGACGCTTATCTATGATTATGAAAAAAAGACGGTTATCGCGCGCGCCCAGTCGCCTGTCGACATGATCGCGAAAAACGACGGTACACGGGAACAAAAAGCCGAATGGTACGACACGGCGCTAAAAGCTTGTTTTGATAAAATAGACAGTGAAATTAAAAACTCCGTTGCCGCGATAGGAGTTTCCGGACATCAGCATAGTTTTGTGCCGCTTGACGAGAACGGCGCCGCGCTTTACAACGTAAAACTTTGGTGCGATACCTCAACCGCGCCCGAATGTGAGCAGCTTACGACTGCGGCGGGAGGCGAGGCGGCGCTCATAGCGGAAACCGGAATTCCCATGAGACCGGGATACACCGCGCCAAAAGTACAATGGCTTAAAAACCACAAACCGGAACTGTTTGCGCGTCTGCGCCATATATTGCTGCCGCACGACTACATCAACCACTTGTTGACCGGAGAATACACGGCGGAGTACGGAGACGCCTCCGGTACGGCCCTGTTTGATGTAAGAAATCGCGTATGGTCGGAAAAAGTCTGCGCGTTGATAGACAAGTCAACGCTAGGCTATCTTCCAAAACTCACCGCTCCGGGTGAAATCGCGGGCAAGGTATCAGCCGCCGCCGCCGCCCGCTACGGACTGCCAAAAGACGCGATAGTCGCAAGCGGAGGCGGGGACAATATGATGGGGGCTATAGGTTCCGGCGCGGTGAAAGACGGCTTTTTTACAATGAGCCTAGGCACGTCCGGCACACTATTCGGCTTTTCTAATACTCCGGTCATAGACCCGAAAGGCAATCTGGCCGCTTTTTGTTCTTCAAGCGGGGGTTGGCTACCGCTCTTATGTACGATGAACTGCACGGTGGCAAGCGAAGAATTCCGCTCTCTTTTTGGTCTTGACGTAAAAACTTTCGATAACGAAGCGTCTAAGGCCCCTATCGGCGCGTCCGGTATTGTGGTATTGCCGTTCTTTAACGGCGAGCGTACGCCGAACCTGCCTAACGGCAGGGCAAGTTTGAACGGTATAAGCGCCGCCAATTTCAGCAAGGAAAATATTGCCCGCGCCAGTCTGGAAGCCTCAATATTCGGTATGCGTATCGGGCTGGAAATTTTTGAAAATCTGGGTTTCAACGCAAAAGAAATTCGCTTGATAGGCGGCGGCGCGAAAAGCGGACTATGGCAGTCCATAACGGCAAATGTTATGAAGCTGCCGGTTCGTGTTCCGGCGGGAAACGAGGCCGCCGCTTTCGGCGGGGCTGTCCAAGCTCTCTGGACGCTGGAAAAAGCCGCAAACAAATCCGCCTCTATCGAAGAAATTACCGCCAAGCATATAGTCATGGAAAATATCACCATAAAACCGGAAGGCGAATCTACCGCCGCTTACGATAAGGCCTACGGCGAATACTTGAAATACTTAGACGCGCTTCGGGTCTTGTATCAATAGCCCGCCAGCGGGCGGGGCGGCTAGCCATTTATATGCTTTGCTTTTGGTTTGAACAGAGCATTGACCGCCGCCCGGCGCTAAAATCGCCGGGCGGATTGCGTAAAATCAAACCGCTTCCAGCTAAAAAAGGCGGTTTTGTAAGACGTTAGTCTGAAAAACCGCAAGACTTGCAAGCTAATCGTAGGTTACGGGAACCAACCGTGTTCTTGAACAAGTCTAATTATAGGTGAGCCGTTGTTTCCGCTCTGTGCTTTTCCCACGCCGCATTTTTTTGAAGCACTAACGCCTTAATTTTTTTGTCGTATTCTTTTAACTTTGCTATTTCCATATTATACGGCTTTATAAAAAAATCTTCAGGACCGATATTGGAATACGAAAAATCGCCTTTCCATAAGTCCTCAATACGCGCTTCAGCCGTAAACAGCCTGTCCCGAACGCACTGGTCGAATAGTTTTGTGCATGGAAGCGGATTGACATGGGACGGCATGGTAAAATTATCAATATCCAGCTTTTCTATCAAACTTAACGTGTCAAGGCAGCTTTCCTCTGTTTCTTCAGGCATACCGAGCATAAAGAAAGCGGACACCCAGACGTTTCGTTTCTTTAGTAATGATACTACTTCGAGTATCTTTTCTTCGGAAACGTTTTTACGCATTATTTTATTCCGTATAAATTCGGATCCGCTTTCTATGGCGAGCCAAAACCGCAGCGCTCCGGCTTCAACCAGATTATCTATTACCTCTTCGTCCAGTGTTTTAACCATTAAGCCGTTCGGAAATTCAAAATATATTTTTAATTTATTCTGTTTTATAAGACGGCAGATTTCTATTGTTCTTTGCCTGTCAAACGCAAAATTATCATCGTATATTTTGAAATAGTTTATTCCATATTTGTCATAAATATACTTTATCTCATCGACCACATGGCGGGCGGACCGAAAACGAATTTTGTCGCCCATCACAAAACGCATGGCGCAAAAATTGCACCGGTTCGGGCAACTCCTGCTTGTCAGTAACGGAAACTGCCTGCTGCTGATCTTTATATTTCGTGGATTAAACCATTTGCTCGCGTCATAAGCAGGATATTTTTCAAGCTCAAAGTACTCGTAACCCGGCATCGGGAGCGCGTCAAGGTTCTTAATATAGGATTTTTTGGGTATATGTTTAATCTTGCCGTCAATTCTAAGAACAACGCTGTCTAAATTTTCAAAGTTACCGGTTTTTTGTGGGGGGGGGGGGGGTAAAGTAGTATTCCAATAAACGGGGAAACGCCTCGTCGCCTTCGCCAAGGACTACCGCGTCAACACTGCCGCAGTTTTGCATTATTTGTTCCGCAAAGATAGTCGGATGCATACCCACGACGCGGGTTTCGGGGAATTTGTCTTTAATATATTCCGACAAAAATATAACCTGTTTAATAGTCATGGAAAATAGACAGTTAATGCCTACGACACCCGGAAGTTTATTTAAAAGTGTTTTTTCAAAATACTCTATGTCGTTGCCTTTCAAATTAAAATCAAATATGGTTATATCGTCGCATATTTTCCGTGAAGCGCCCGCCAGGTACATCAATGACATCGGAAAATCCGGTGTGCTTGGCGCTTGCGCGGCTTCGTCTAAATACCGACTAGGGTAAACCAGTACAATATTTTTGTTCATGTAATACTCCTTGGATATTGATGCTATCATTAGGGGTGAGGACTGTCAAGGAAACTGTTATTAATTTGTAACAATTCTGGTTTCAGATATTGGACTTGTTCGCCAACCCGGTTGGTTGTCTCCCAAGTCTTTGCAAAATACACGGCATTTTGCGTTTTCAAGCGGAAGTTGTTCGGAAACTGAAGTTTCCGAACAACTATAATAAAAAATCCCCGCGGCAGAGCCGCGGGGTATTTTAAGATTATTGTTTGAAAATCAGTCGAATAAACTTGGTTGATTTTCGTCAGCTCTTATCTTGTATAGTTGCTTGTAGTCTCT
>JAITDS010000139.1 GCA_031282435.1 Spirochaetaceae bacterium | reverse complement strand
TTTGTCAGCCTAAGCAGGCTGGGCGGTCTAAATGATTTCCAAATTATGGGCTTGGCCGGTCATAAAAGCTCCGCTATGATGGACAGGTATTCCCACCCCGCCGAAGTCCTCGTATCGGACGATTGCAGGGAAACTTTAGAAAAAAGTTTAAAAAGGGCTTGACTTATTTTTAAAGGCGTGTCTATAATGAATTACATAGTAAAAATGTGTAGGGCCCCTACAATCTCGTTGCGCGGCTGCGCGGGGCGGCGCTTCGTTTTCATCCCCCCCCCCCCCCACAACGGATTTTAAAACTTTCTAACCCGCATCTAATCAATTATTCTCCAATAACGGAGGCCGCATGAATGGTAAATTTCCTGCTGCCGCCGCGCCATATTTGACGCGGGAAACGGGACAGATTTTTTTGACCACAGGAGGATTAGACTTGTTTGCCAACCCGCTTGGTTGTCGCCCAAGTCTTTGCAAAATGCGCGGCATTTTGCGTTTTTAAGCGGAAGTTGGCCAAGCAATGCTTGGCTTGCGGAAACTTGAGGTTTCCGAACAACTCTATATAAATGAAAAAGATGTTTTTAGAATTTTTTACGGCGTTTTTGGTTTTAGCATTGACGGGTTGCCGGTCTTTACTGAATAGAACTTTAGGCGGAAGCAACAATAATCATGATGCAGTTTCGGCGCAATCAAAACAGGCAACGCTTATGAGATACCTCGCCCTTTAGGGCGAGGTATCTCATTATTATTGCAATAACCGCAAAGGTGAATGGTTTTCGACTCGTGAAATTATGGGCGGGTTTAACCGTGACGATTGGGACAATACTCCGCTTGGCGTTTTGTATAAAAAACATATTCATCAAGACGGCAAGACCCATGACGAGGCTTGGAGGCTGGCTGGTCAGGAAGCGGATATAATCCTTAAAAAGGTCATAAAATCCGATAAACGTAATTTTGAGACCAAAGAAGATGACCAGATACGCAAATACAAATGGGTTTAATGCCAAAAACTGTCTAGCCGTCTGCAAAATAAGTGTTTGGGGCAGCAGGCTTCGGAAGTAAAGCCCTTTTTCAAACCAAACGAAACCAAACGCAAGGCGGGGAACCCTTTGTTCTAACTGCTTATAGTTTGCACTCCGCGCAAACTATAGAAAACTCAACGCGCTGAAAGCGCGTTGAGCCGCGCAAGCGATTGAAGCGGAATTAAATCGGACGGCGTAAAACGCCGTCCGATTTAATTATAGCGGAAAGCGCGGTTTTCACCTGCCGCAGGCGCGCCTGCGGCGGGTGAAAATGCGCCCGAATTCTTCAAAAATGAACATATATCCTGTAAATAGCCCCCTTTCCGGGTAAAGGGCAACGGATGAAACCTGCCTGCGCCCTCCGGCGGGCTTGTTTATAGCGCTAAAAAAATTTAGATTATAATAGTTCAGGAACTTTAAACCGCTGATCTTTCGTTGAATGAACGGACTTGTTCGCCTACCTGATTGGTTGCCGCCCAAGTCTTTCAAGCGGAACTTGGCCAAGCCATGCATGGCCGCTATGCTTGGCTTGCGAAAACTGAAGTTTCCGAACAACTCTAATTTTAAAGATTTAAAGATATGGTCAAGTTAATTTCAAATACGGTCCTAATTTGTCAATGAGAATACAGGCGCAAAATATATTTTTGCTTATTTATTTGTTTTTTTCCGTTGTTTCGTGCGCTTGCGCTTCGGAAACCGTTCTGGACATACCCAAAAAAGAAGCGCTGGCCCGCCTTAAAAAAGGAGACTTGTCGTTTATATTCGAAGCGTTGCCTTCGCGTATGCCTGAGCTTTCCAAAATTGACGCCGCCGCCCCGTTTTACGCTGCCCTTTTGATTGAGCAACAGGATGACGAACGGGCAGCGCTGTTGTTTCAGGAGGCGCTTCAAAGCCCGGAAGCGCGGGATGCCGCGTTAAGAAAGCTTTCCGCGCACAAGACCGTTTCGACGGATACCACTGACGACGCGTCCGGCGCGTCCGCCGGGAGCATAGCGGCGGGACAAATAGCGGCGGGTCGTAAAGATTATAACGAGGCGTTGCGTAAATTCCAGCTTGCTTTAGATGAAAAAAGTGAAAATTTTTTGTTGGATAAGGAACTGCTTGGGGATTTGGGCAAAACTTTTCAATATGCGTCAATCCCGCAAAAAGGAGCGCCCGCAAGGACAGGCGCCGCCCTGTTTTTAGACTGGGAAAAAGAAATGCGGGAGGGAAAAAGACTTTGGTCGCTACCGGAACCGGAGAGACGCGGGCGACGCTACCTGCTGTTGTACTATGCCGCAAGGATGAAACGGCAACTTGCCGAATACGACGAGGCGCAGATACTGTTCACAAAAGCGCTGAGTTTAGCGCCCGACAGCGAACAGTCGGATGCCTGCATTTGGTATATTTTGGACACCTCGTTTATAAGAAACGGCGGAAAAACGGGACAGACAAAAGAAATAATTAAAGAGTATGCGCCGCTTATGTCCGATAAGAGCTATTTCCTAGATTTTTTTGAAAAATATACACATTTTTTGTGCCGGAATTCCCGCTGGAACGATATAGCGGAGCTTTTTCCTTATATCCGGCGTTTCGGCGCCGCTGAATTACGCGCAAAATATGCTTTCATTTTGGGAAATATAGTAGAGTTAAAGTTTTTAACGCCGGAAAAAGCCGCCGCCGCGTTGGATTTACCGTTTTTAGATACTTCCGCCCGTGCTTCCGGCTCTGCCGCCGCGCCGCCCATGCCGAATCCGGATGATTTTTACCAAATCGCGTACAACAGCGAAAGCATTGCGGGAGCGGACTCTTCTTCCTTTTACTACGCCGCCGCCGCCGCGGAAAAACTTGGTAAAACTCCGCGTTTTAACATACCGCGCACAGGCAATCAAGTGCCGGATAAGCCGGAGGCGGGGCCTGCCAAAAACTCCGGCAACGGCGTTACTAAAAAGTTCCTGAACGGTTTTTTCCTTTTTGGCGCGGAGCGTTTCGCTTACCCGTATATATTAGAAAACATGGAAGCGCTGTCCATAGAGGAACTGCGCTCGTTTGCTAAAATGCTTGCCGAAACGGAGCGCTGGGGCGATTCTATACGCCTTGTCCGTACATATATGCAGCGCCCCGATTACGATCCCTCTGTAGCGGATACTAAATTATGTTATCCTTTTGCCTTTAACGATATTGTGAAAGACATTTCCCGCGAAACAGGTATGGACGAGTCGCTGTTATTCGGCCTTATCCGCACGGAAAGTCTTTTTATTCCCGATATAGTTTCACGCGCCGGAGCGGTGGGGCTTACACAGCTTATGCCTGAAACCGCCGGCGATATGGCGAGGCAGCTTGTACGGCGCGGCGGCCCGGACTACTTTACGGACGGAGTTTTAGACCTTTCGTATCCGGTATTGAATGTCCATCTTGGCGCTCTGTACTTTCAACAGTTAAAAACTAGAATGGACGGTACATTGCTTGCGCTGCTTTCGTATAACGGCGGCATGAACCGCGTACGGCGCTGGCGTAACGAGCGCCCCATGCTAAACGACGCGCTTTTTCTGGAAAGCGTTGAATACACCGAAACCCGCGAATATGGCAGGCAGGTTCTTACCGCGGCGGCTATATACGGCTATTTGGCAAAATGAAAATTTTGTTCCGGGCGCGTGGGGGGGGGGGGGTATCGTCGTGGCGGCATATCGGAATGAAAAAGCCGTCCGTGAATTACGCGGATTTACACGGAATTTTGATAATTAATTCGGGCGCATTCCCGGCGCTCCGCGCCGGAAACCGGGCTTTTCGGGGCTCCGCTACCGCTCCGGCCACGCCGCCCCCGCAGGGGCGGCGCGTCTTTGCGCTTCGCGCAAACCCCTACAATCCCGTTGCGCGGATTAAAAACGCTTTCAGCGGTTTTGATTTTTCTGAGTTTGCGTTTCGCAAGGTTTGCATTTTGCAAACCCGTTTGCGCGGCAAATTTGCATTTGTTTTTTTCGTAACGTTAAAATGCCGTTCCAAAACTTTAGTTTTGGAACAGTCGTTGATTTTATAACAATAGAATTGTTCAACAACAGGGTTGCTTGCCAGGGCTTCTGCATTTACTTTATTACCGTGATGAAGGAGAAAAGGGGATATTCCGAAGGAATAAGTATGGACATAGGGAAACTGAAAGAAAAGCTGGAAATGGTAACAGACCCCCGGCGACAACGGGGAAATCTACGGCAT
>JAITDS010000117.1 GCA_031282435.1 Spirochaetaceae bacterium | reverse complement strand
TTGCCAAAAAATCATATAATTTTAGCCATACGGTGGGACTGATATGATTAAATGGACTAAAAACAACCGGTCAAGTGGAGAAAATATTCGCTTTTTTAAGTAAATGCAGAAGCCCTAGGGGAGGCCGGCAGGCGGGTTTACTTGAAAGGAAATTTTTTATATAGTGTAGGTTTGGAGGAAAATTGATATGCGTTTAATTACAAGAGCTGATTTTGACGGTCTGGCCTGCGGAGCTTTACTGGAATCATTAGGATTGATTGACGAATGGCTGTTTGCGCATCCAAAAGACATTCAAGACGGACTGATTGACGCTACAAAGAACGACATTGTAGCCAACGTCCCCTATATAAAAGGTTGCGCGCTGTGGTTTGACCATCATTCAAGCGAGCAGGAGAGACTTGGCTCCGGCATCAAGTTTGAAGGAATTTCCCGTCAAGCGCCAAGTTGCGCACGGGTAATATACGAATACTACGGAGGAGACGCTAAACTCGGCAAATTTTCCGAGATGGTAAAATATGTTGATAAAATGGATTCCGCAAATCTTACGGTGGACGAAATTACTCACCCTACAGGCTGGGTGTTGCTTGGATTTATAGCGGACCCGCGCACAGGACTGGGGCGGTTTAGAAATTTCACCATAAGCAATTTTGATTTAATGAAGAAACTGGCAAGCGCGACGCTGGACAAACCCATCGATGAAATACTCGCTATGCCGGACGTTAAAGAACGGGTGGAAGTTTATTTTGAACAGAACGATTTGTTTATAAGAATGATAAAAGAGCACTCAAAAATAGAAGGCAAGGCCGTAGTAGTTGACCTTCGCGGCATAGACACCATTCACGCCGGAAACCGTTTTATTATTTACACATTATTTCCGGAACAAAACATCTCCGTCTGGGTAGTGGACGGCAAAAAGAAAGTAAACTGCGTAATCACTGTGGGTTACAGCATAATAAACAAGACCGCAAAAGCCGATGTCGGCAGCTTGATGCTCAAATACGGCGGCGGCGGGCATCGTCAAGTCGGCACCTGCCAAACCGCTTACGATGACACGGACCGCATCATCAAAGAAATTGTCGATGGCATCCGCTGACAAAACTGAATATAAAAACCCCTCATAAAAATTCGGGCGCATTTTTTGCTTTTTCGTTTTTCAAACGAAAAAGCAAAAAACCGGGCTTTTCGGGGCTACGGCCATGCCTACGGCATGGCTGCTCCGCACCCCTACAATCCCGTTGCGCGAATTCAAGAGCCGGCATCCAAGCAGGAAACGTGAGGAAAATACGTTTATGATTTCACATTTTCAAATACTTCTTAGAGGTTATTTCACACGTCCTTTTATTCGCAGTGGGGTCTAATACCCCGCCCTGTAGGGCGGGGTATTAGACCCCACTGCGAATAAATAGAATGGCACTAGAATTGTCATTGTTGTAAAAAAATAAACACCGCCCCGTCATCTTTAGCGCACGCTTGCCGCGAGGTGGTTTATTTTAACTAACTTGAGTTTGCGCCTAGCGCAAACTCAGAAAGGACAACGCGCTTTGCGGCGTTGTCCCGCGCAAGCGATTGAAGCGGAATTAAACAGGACGGCGTTTTGCGCCGTCCTGTTTAATTGGAGCGGAAAGCGCGGTTTTTACGCCGCTTTAGCGGCGTGAAAATGCGCCCGAATTATACCGCTAAAAGTTTTTGCTTCCCTCAGTTCTGGCAGTTCAGGCCGGCAGGCGCAGTTGGGCCGCGATGTATTTGCCGGTGTAGGAACGCTCACAGAGGGCGGCTTTTTCGGGAGTGCCGGTAAAGATTATCTCGCCGCCCCTGTCGCCGCCTTCGGGACCAAGGTCTATCAGGTGGTCGGCTTGTAGCAGCACGTCAAGGTTGTGTTCAATCATTATCACCGAATTGCCGGTGTCAACGAGGCGTTGAATGACCTCCATAAGCTGCTTAACGTCCGCAAAGTGGAGGCCGGTGGTAGGCTCGTCCAAGATATAGACCGTCTTGCCGGTGGAACGCTTGGAAAGTTCCAGCGCCAGCTTGACCCGCTGGGCCTCACCGCCTGAGAGCGTGAGGGCGGACTGTCCCAGTTTAACATAGCCCAAACCGACCGACAGCAGCGTCTCCATTTTACGGGCGATGTGCGGAATATATTCAAAAAAAGAAGCCGCCTCCTCAATCGTCATGTCCAGCACGTCGGCAATATTCTTTCCCTTGTAGCGAATCTCCAGCGTTTCGCGGTTAAACCGCCTGCCGCCGCAGACATCGCAGGTAACGTATACGTCCGGCAGAAAGTTCATCTCGATTTTGATAGTGCCGTCCCCCTCGCAATGCTCGCAGCGCCCGCCTTTCACGTTAAAACTGAAACGCCCCGCCTTGTACCCGCGCGCCTTCGATTCCGGCAGACTGGCGAACAGGTCTCGTATGCCGCCGAAAACCCCGACGTATGTCGCCGGATTGCTGCGCGGAGTGCGGCCAATCGGACTTTGGTCTATGTCGATAACCTTGTCAACATACTCCGCGCCCTCCAGCTTTTTGAACACGCCCGCCGGCCTTGAACCGCCGTAAACCGCGTTGGCAAGAGCCGGATACAGCACGTCCGAAAGCAGCGTAGACTTGCCGCTGCCGGACACACCTGTTATGCAGGTGAAAATGCCAAGCGGAATTTCAACATTGACGTTTTTAAGATTATGCTCCTTTACCCCTTTAAGCCGTAAAAAATGCCCGTTTCCCTGCCGCCTTACCGCCGGAATATCCATTTTTAACGTACCGGCAAGGTACTGGCCGGTAAGACTTTCCTTCACCTTCATCACCTCGTCCGGCGTACCCTGAGCGACAACCGCTCCGCCATGCACACCCGCGCCCGGCCCCAGATCTACGAGGTAGTCCGCCGTACGCAGCGTCTGCTCGTCATGCTCAACAACAATCAGCGTGTTGCCCAGATTACGCAGGTAAAGCAGGGTATCGATGAGCCGCTGGTTGTCCCGCTGGTGAAGGCCAATCGAAGGTTCGTCTAAAATGTAAAGCACCCCCACAAGGCTGGAGCCAATCTGCGTAGCAAGCCGGATACGCTGCGCCTCCCCGCCGCTCAAAGTCCCCGCCTTCCGTTCCAGTGACAGGTAATCCAAGCCTACGTTCTTCAAAAAACCAAGACGCGCCGTAATTTCCCGCAGAATTTGCCCCGAAATCTTCTTTTCAGTCTCGGTAAACTGAAGATTTTCAAAGAATTTCAACGTATCGTTCACGGAAAGAGCCGAAACTTCGTAAATATTCCGTCCGCCGACCGTTACCGCAAGCGCTTCCGGCTTCAATCTGCGCCCTCCGCAGTCCTCGCAAGGCTTCTGACTCATATATTTTTCCAGCCAGTCCTTGATTCCCTGCGACTGCGTTTCCAAATAGCGCCGTTTTAAGTCCTCCAGCAGACCGGGATAGCGCTTTTTGTACGCAAACTGCCCCGTTCCTTCGCGGTTAAAGTAATTTATTTTGATTTCATCATCACTGCCGTACATTATTATCCGCCACACGTTATTAGGCAGCTCCGCAAACGGCGTATCCAGACTAAACTTGTAGTGCCGGGCAAGCGCCTCAAACTGACTGCGATACCATGCGGATTCGGGATTATGCGTTGCAAGCCCCCCCTCGTTGAACGACAGCGACGGGTCAGGAATGAGCAAGTCC
This sequence comes from Spirochaetaceae bacterium, assembly GCA_031282435.1. Taxonomy (GTDB): domain Bacteria; phylum Spirochaetota; class Spirochaetia; order Treponematales; family Breznakiellaceae; genus JAIRMY01. The sequence goes on along the minus strand of JAITDS010000117.1, from coordinate 1,366 downwards.
GGGTCAAATTCCAGCTTTGCCCCCAAGCCGCCGCAGGCCGGACAAGCCCCAAACGGGTTATTGAACGAAAACATACGCGGCTGAAGCTCCGGCACGGAAATCCCGCACTCAGGGCAGGCGTTTTTTTGTGAGAAAAAATACTCCGTATATGAAGGGGGGGCGCTTTCCCGTACATCGCCGCCTGAGTTTGTAATTTCGCCAATGTTTGTTTCACTGCCGCCCCCTCGTTCCACAGTCCTCACGCCGGCGCTACGCTCCGGCGCTCCGGTCTGTTCCTCTACCCCCCCTCCGGGTACGTTGTTCCGCGTCTCGACTACCGCCAGCAGGATGCCGTCCGCCGTTTGCAGAGCCGTTTCGACAGCCTCGGCAAGGCGGGAACGTCCGTCTTTTGAGAGAATAAGGCGGTCGGTAACAATTTCTATCGTGTGCTTTTTTTGCTTGTCCAGTTTTACAGAATCGTCCAGATTCACCAAAAGCCCGTCTATCCGCGCCCGCGCGAAACCCGCCCTGCGGGCATCCTCGATTATCTTTTGGTGTTCTCCCTTTTTGCCCCGAATCACGGGAGCAAGAATCTGCACCCGCGCCCCGTCGCCGAACTGCATTATAGCGTCAATTATTTGGTCCGCGGTCTGTTCCCGTATTTCGCGCCCGCACTTTGGGCAGTGCGGTATTCCGATACGGGCGTACAAAAGGCGGTAATAGTCGTAAATCTCCGTTACCGTGCCTACGGTTGAACGCGGATTACGGTGCGTAGTCTTTTGCTCAATCGAAATCGCCGGCGACAAGCCTTCGATATAATCTAAATCGGGCTTGTCCATACGCCCTAAAAACTGTCTGGCATAGGCGGAAAGGCTTTCGACATAGCGCCGCTGCCCTTCCGCAAAAATCGTGTCAAAAGCCAGCGAACTCTTTCCCGACCCCGACAAGCCGGAGACCACAATCAATTTATCGCGGGGCAAATCCAAATCAATATTTTTTAGATTATGTTCCCGCGCCCCCCTAATTACAAGTTTATCCATGCCGTCATTATACCGCAAAACCGGAAGGCGGGTTTAGGGGATAGCGGCCTTAATTCCGAAACCCGATTGCTTGTCACCCAAGTCTTTCAAGCGGAACTTGGCCAAGCCATACTTGTCGGCCAAGCACGGCTTGGCTTACGGAAACTGAAGTTTCCGAACAACTCTATTGTATTATAAAGATTTATCTAATTTGAAATCGGAATTGCTGAAAAATCCCAATTTTCTATTGTGTATAGTCTCAGAAAGAAATAGGACACCCGCGCCATAAGAGGCGGCCTGATGTAGAATGGAAATTTAAAAGAAATCTATTTTACAGAGGTACGCCCCGTGAAAGGCAAAATCGGATG
>JAITDS010000114.1 GCA_031282435.1 Spirochaetaceae bacterium | reverse complement strand
GGATAGAGGATATACCGGAACTTGCCCGGTTTTTTCTTGAAAACTGCGCGCGGGATATGAAAAAGTGCTTTGACGGTTTTTCGGACGACGCAATGCAGGCTCTGATAGCGCACTCTTGGCCCGGCAACATACGGGAGCTGGAAAATTGTGTGCAGCGCGGCTGCGTTGTCGCATCCGGTTCTATAATCACAAAAGAAGATTTATTTCCCAGTGTGGAATCGACATTCGGTGCGGGGACGGCGGAAGGTTCACGTTCTCTAAAAGCGGCTATAAACGCATTTAAGGCCCATTTTATCAAGAAAGTATTGAAAGAACATAATTGGAATCAGACCGAAGCGGCCAAGGCTCTTGACATACAGCGGACTTATTTAGTTAAAATGATACGAGACCTTCGTATTGGCAAAAACAAATAGCGGAACATCGTTTCCCTAATCAGGCGCGGCGAAACGGCGGCATAAGAGCAGTAATGGAATTGATAGAAAAAACAGAAAAATAGGAGCAATAAGTAATGGAATCGATAGAAAAAATAGAAAAAAATGAACTTAATGTTTCGGAAAATAACGAGGAGACGGTTTATAGTTTTTTTGAAAAAAACCGCAAGCCTATTTTAATATCCTGCATTGTTCTTTTGATATTGCTTGTCGGACTTATCGGCGTTCTGCTTATTCGTGATATTATGCAAAAAGATGCGATAGCCAAGCTGGATCTTCTTGTTGAACGGTATGAGAAGGTAAAAAACAATCTTTCCGGCGAAGAACTTGAAAACCCGGCTGACGCGGAAGAATTACTAACGGAACTGCTTAATTTTGGCAAAAACAGTTTTGCTTATCCGGCCGCGCGCGCGTGGTTCATGGCGGCGAATATATACCATGAGCGTGGTGAATGGCAGGAAGCGCGGGACGCATGGCTTACGGCGGCGGCAAAGGGCGGCAAGGATCATCTTACCCCCGTGTGTTTGTTCAATGCCGCCGTAGCTTCCGAGTCGGCGGGCGATTTAGATGCCGCGTTGTCTAACTATCAAAAGTCCGTTACTTTTGCGGATTTTCCGGCGGCGGCTCACGCCCAGTTTTCGATAGGCCGTCTTCAAGAAACTCAGGGCGATAATGTCGCCGCTATCGCGGCTTACCGCGCGCTTATCGAAAATTGGCCTTCCGATACGGATTGGACGAATCTTGCCCGTTCAAGAATTATCGCGTTAGAACTCGCGCCATAAGGACTGTGTTTTGAAAACCGCTGTCCGGCTTGTTTTAGTTGTTATTGCCTTGCTTTCCTCTATATCTTGCGGGGTAGACAGCTATACTTATCTTTCGCCCGTGGCGGTGATAACCGCGACATTCAACAGCAACGCGGAAATACGCCTGCCCAATGCTCCCGATATAATTACGATAGATTTTACTACCGGAAAACCGCCTTCCATAAGCGTAGTTAATCAGTCAAAAACGTATGGAGAAGATTACGAAATATTTTACAGAATATATCTAAGCGATAAATTGGAACAGACGATAAATACCGATACCACGCGGAAAATTGTAAATTCCGCTCTAGATTCGGATTGGACGGCGCTTGAACCGTATACGGTTGACAGTAATAATCTTTCTTCTTCGGTGTTGACGGCGTTTACCAACCGTAAATACTATTCGGTTTTGAAAGATTCTTCAGGCAATTTACTGCGTTCCAACGGAAACGGTAAGTTTAATCCCGCGCCGTCAGACCGTTTCTTCATGACAAGCGATGATCTTACTAACAGGGCAAATATAACGGATAACATTAACGCCGATGTTCAGGATAATACGACTATGTCTGACGGAGCGCAGCGTTATGTTTATGCGTCAATGTATATTGTAATGCGCAGTTTTGACCAGCTTACTTTGACCCCCATATACAGCGCGCCGGCTTTTATCAACGTTTTCTTACTGCCTGCCAATGTACCGGTCGTTTACGTAACCGGAGTAAGTCTTAGCCCCTCGACCGCTACCGCCAATCCGGCTATTAAATTGACGGCTACCGTTACTCCGTCTAACGCGACAGATATTGGCGTTACATGGTCGTTGGATAAGCAGGGTATCGCTGATATACAGGTCTTGAGTAACAATACCGCTATAATTTCCAGTGTAGCCGGTTCCGGACTTGTAAGGGTTACCGTTAAAACAAACGACGGTTCTTTTACCGATTATTCTGACGTTACGCTGTCCGGTTTTGCCGCCCAGAATATAACTATTACTCCCCCAACGTTGTCTCTGTCTGTCGGCGGGAACACAAACTTGAATGTGTCAATAACGCCGAGCTCGGCTCTCCAAAGCGTTACATGGGCTTCAAGCAACACGTCTGTAGCGACGGTTAACAGTAGTGGTTCCGTAACGGCGGTAGGGCTTGGAACGGCGGTGATAACAGCGACAACAATTGACGGCACGGAGCGTACGGCAACGTGCGGGGTTACGGTGGTACAATGAACCACCTCGCGGCAAGTTATTAGTCCGCGATAATCCGTTTAACTGCGGATACTCTTAAATTAAAGTATACGCATGGATTACCCCCCCCCCCCCTCACTGGGAATAAGACTAATCTTCCGTAAGAATTTCTGTGTGATCTGAAAATATTGCTATGGTGTGTTCCCAATGAGCGGATGCTTTGCCGTCCGCCGTAACAACCGTCCAGCCGTCTTCGAGAATTTCCACATCGCCTGTCCCAAGATTTATCATCGGCTCAATGGCTAGAACCATGCCTTCGCGCAGGCGCGGATTGGGGCCGTCTTTGGGGCAGTTTGAGATTGGAGGGTCTTCGTGTACCTCAAGTCCTACGCCGTGTCCACAAAAATGGTGAACAATGCCGTACCCCGCCTCACGAGCGCGGGCTTCAACGGCACGTCCTATCGCAAAAAGTCTGTCCCCCGCACGCGCCGCCGCTATTCCCTTATACAAACATTCGCGGGTAACGGCGTTAAGTTTATGAAAACTGGCGCTTACTTTGCCTGCCTCAACGGTTACGGATTTATCGCTTATGTAGCCGCCCAAGTTTATCCCGCAGTCAATTGACACAAGATCGCCTTCTTTTATCTTCCTCTTTGACGGTATTCCGTGTATTACTTCTTCGTTTATCGATATGCAGAGCGCGGCGGGAAACGGATTATTACGCGGGCCATAATCTAGGAAAGCGGGTTTTCCGCCTTTTTCTTTTATCCAACGCTGCGCCCATCTGTCCAGTTCAATTGTTTCCACTCCCGGTTTTACCAGCGGCAGCATCTCTTTGTACATAAAAGCAAGCATAGCGCAGGACTCGCGTATACCTTCAATTTGTTTTGCGTTTTTATAGCGTATCATTGCTCACCATTTGTAATATTTTTATTCGCAGTGGGGTCTAATACCCCGCCCTTTAGGGCGGTTCGAGCTGGCAACGCCAACAAAATGTGGTAGTAGACGGGTTTGCGCCGCAAACCTCCACAGTTCAATAGCTTCCTTACCCGATCGAACCTCGTCAAAACAGTCAACGCTTACGAGATACCTCGCCCTTTAGGGCGAGGAGGTTCATTCACCTGCAAAGACGAATCACACTCCTGGATAGCGGAACAGGCCAAGTGGGGCGAGCCGGAAACGCTTGTTAGTACCAAATGAAGCGGGAGAAACCGTCCTGAACACCGGTATCGGCGGGTAAACGGCATTGAAACCCGGACTGAGGGGGAAAAACTCCCGGTAAATTACCTCTCTTTTGAGACGTATAACCGTGAGAAGGGAAAAATTGTTTACAAAAACAGCCGGATAACGGACAAACTGGTAAGCAAAGAGAATGTCAGGCTACCGGCAACCTGCGCTCGCGCCGGGTGGAAGATAGAGAATAAGAATGACAACATCCTTAAGAATTGCGGATGCCACATGGAACACAATGTGGACACAAAGTTTCCAACGGGCATGGCGAGAACCATGTCTGTGAGATATATTGTATTTTGAATCTTTTGGCGTTTTGGGTTCACTGGTTTATGATACTGTGTGATGAAAACTTTCAGAAAGCGTGTTCGTACTTCGGTTGTGTCCTGAAATTATTGGTAACTATCCGGCACCTTTGTTATCAGGGAGCCGAACCACCACCGGGATGGGGGGCGGGGTGTCTTTGACGCCATCGGGGGCCATGCCCCCGCAGAGGGGGGTAGCGTAAGACCAAACGTAGGGAGGGTGCGGGCGCGCCGTAGGCGCGGACATATCGACCAGAGTGCGGGGCTGTAGCGAGGGGTCGGCAAATTGCCGCGGCAATTTGCCGTTGAATAGTTACAGCAAGTTTAGCACATTACCCATACTTCGGGAGGAGAGCGGAATTCTCTAATGCTTTGCGTACCTTCTTCCGGGCATTTGAATTCCAAAGCCGGGATGATTTCCTGCTGTTTATTATCACTCATGCCGGAGGCAGCTAAAAGTAAAGTTGCTTCATGAAAGGTTGTATAGTCTCAGAAAGAAATAGGACACCCGCGCCATAAGAGGCGGCCTGATGTAGAATGGAAATTGAAAAGAAATCTATTTTACAGAGGTACGCCCCATGAAAGGCAAAATCGGAT
>JAITDS010000039.1 GCA_031282435.1 Spirochaetaceae bacterium | reverse complement strand
CCCCCCCCCCCCACAGTATTTTAGCGCGGCTGGTCTGCGGGGTTTCTTTCGTTTTTTCGTTCATTTTAATAGCTTTTCTCAAAAAAAATGTTATTTACCGGCCATCTCGAATAAATAGCCGCCAACCTTTGGCCGGCCTGCAAGTTTGTTTTCAACGGCAGCGGAAGCTGCTAAATAATCCTAATATAATGCCTCCCGGTAATTATGCCGTACACGGTTATGGTTTAAGCCTGTTTCCGCAATCGGGAAAGGAGGCGGCCATGACGTAAAAATGAAAGTCGTATGTACGGATTATTTGTAAAAACTGAAATTATGTGCCATTAAGCCGCGAAATTCGTGGAAATTGGAAAGCGGCATAATCCGTGCCGCCGCTGACGCGAATAATGGTTTGATGAAAATAAGCGCATAAATGGATTTGTTCGTCAACCAGTTTGGTCGTTGCCCAAGTCTTTGCAAAATGCGGAAGTTGTTCGGAACATTGAGGTTCACGGACAATTCCAGTTAAAAACTTTGTTGCCAAAGTAAAGGAGAAAATTATGGCAAAGAAAAATTTTTGGTTAGGAATGTTGGCGGCGTTGACATTCAGTATGGCGTTTGCCGGATGCTCGACATTTCCGACATTGGCGGTAATTCCAGGTGTTAGTTATAGTTACACGATACTCGGTTATGTTGGAGACTCATTCAACTCGTATGAAGAGGCATTTGCCGCCGCAAAACTAGCGTATCCTACGGCGGACGCTGTTGTTGCCATTAAAGGAACAGCCGATGACTATGACCTCACAAAAATGCATCTGTTTTCAAAACCGATTATTTTGGGTTATTATGCGGTAAATTTTAAAGAAAAAGAAATAGAGCCTAGAAAAAAAATATTTGGCATATTCTAATCTCACTAATATACTGGTCCCGTCCTCATGGGCGGGAAGCTTCATGGTCTAGCTAATATGGGCTTTTTCATTAAAATGCCCCGCATTTTGCAAGGACTTGTAATTTAACCGGAGATTAGCCGGTAAGCTGGCGGCTTGGCGAATCGGCAATTCCGGCTTCAGATGCGCGTTGCGCCGCGAAGCTATGATAAAAGTATGCGGTTATCCGGTATGGTGTAGGAGTTCGGAAGGACAACTACTGGTTGTATCGCTTGCCGTGGCAAGCGATTGACCCCGTAGCCGCGTTTAACAACCGGTAGCCGCCATTTGCTTCTTGGGGAGCAGTCTTAGTCGATTGCTACCCCGAATAGACGCATGGTTACTATACCGGAGTTCCGCCGAACAATCAAGTTTTCAGCAGGCACGTATGCTGTTTAAGAGATGCATTCGATGGATGCAATTGAAGCCGTTCATTAAAATTCGGGCGCATTTTCACCCGCCGCAGGCGCGCCTGCGGCAGGCGAAAACCGCGCTTTTCGGGGCTACGCGCTTTCGCGCTCCGGCCACATCGCCCCCGCAGGGGGCGATGTGTCTTGCTTCGCACCCCCTACAATCGCATTGCGCGGTCTAAAAACGTCTTTCGCGGTAAAAGTTGACGCTTATTTTCGTTTTGAAATCGGAATTGCGGGGGAGCAGACCCCACTGCGAATAAAAAAAACCGCCGCGTGTTTGCGGCAAAGCAAACTCGCGGCGGGTAAATTTTTGCCTGAATAATCAGGCCTGATTATTCATCAGTCGCTCCCAAGAAACGTAATTACAACTTTGCCGGGATACTCCCAAGTTCCGCCGCCGTCTTTGCTTGCAGGTAAAATATTCTCAAACTTTAAGTCATCGCCGTCTATTTTCGCCCAAGAGGAGCCGCCGCCACCACCAAGAACCCTTTTGTTACTTGTATTTGCAAGCGTTCCGCCGGCTCCGCCGTAATAACCGCCGCCGCCGCCGCCACCACCGCGGCCTTCCGCCCCTCCGTTACCGCCATATCCAAAGCCACCGTTTGTCGGGTTTTTAATAAGCCCCGTATTCGGGCTAGCCACGCCGCCTGAGCCCTCCGTAGTACCGCCGCCGCTGACGGAAGCATTACTCAAAGCAACGGTTCCACCCCCGGCAATACCTACCCCGCCGTTTCCAGGAACGACGGAGTATTCAGAACCAGCACCTCCGTCACCGCCCGCCACGATTATCCGGCTGGCAAGAGAGTCTTCGTCGTCCCAAGCGCCGCCTACGGTCCTAACGTCTGTAGCGCCATTCCCCCCATGTCCGGCGTGCCGGCCTCCTCCTGAGGTGTCGCCGCCGGATTTACCACCGCCGTTCCAGCCGCCGTCGCCTGAATTCCCGTTCCCGTCTATCCATATCGCGCCTTGTCCTCCGCAATAAACGTATAGTTTTGTTTCTTTCGTCAACTCAATCTCTCCGCTTATATAACCGCCATAGCCGCTTGTCCCGCCTTTACCACTGCCTCCGCCAGCCCCATAAGCCTCAATTTGGTATCTGCCTGTTTCAGGAACAGTCCATTCTTGCGGTATCCCTTTATACGTGAACATACGCGGCGGCAACCCGCTAGTCCACTGCGCGTATAGCGTTATTTCGGTGTTGCCGTTTTTGGGGTACAAAGGCGTATTGACCCCTATCGGATTGCCGCCCTGCCTCGCGTCAGCCCAACCCGCAAACGTATATTCTACCGTGTTATCATTCTCAACTTCGCTTATCTTGCCGTCAACAAGCTCCGCAATGCTTGGCATAGTTTCGCGATTAAGCGCCTTCTTTATCCCTCCCTCCGCGCTATCCGGCTCGCTCACATTATTTATAACGGCGGGCGCGGGCGCGGTTCCGTGCCCGTTAGCGTCAAACGTTAACGTATAGGTCTTTGCCTTCCACTGCTGGTACAGTGTCGTATCTTCGGTAAACTCATGACTACCCGGATTCGATATCGCATTTCCCTTTAAGTCTTTCCAAGCGGCCGTGCCGTCAATCTCGTAATGTTCTCTGGTAAATCCAGGAATAGATCCCCCCGCGTTCTGCGTTACCGTGCTGCCATCTTCACCTTCGCTAAGCATAAACTCAGGGTATTTATCCGTTATCTTAAATTCCGCGTATACAGGTGCGGCATTTTCGGCCTTATACTCTTCATTATCCGTCAATGCTATGGGTACCGGGCTGCCGTTTACTTCTTCCGTTATGCCTTCTATGATTGTTGTATCTTCCGCGCCCTCTTTGGCCTTCCAGTAACGTTTTTGCGGTATCGCGAAACGTTTTTCAAACGTTCCGTTGCCCGCGTTCCGGCTGAAAGTTATCGTGTAATAGGGTTTTTTCGGCGCTTCAGCCCACTCGGCAACAACCGTAATATTCTTTGTTACAGGGCTGTTAAGCGTTAGTTCCTCGCCTTCTTCGCCTTCAATTTTCCACCCGGTAAGCATATGCATATCCCATTCAGGGGCGTTTCCGAATACTACTAAATTGTTGTCTTTGTCAAGATATTCACCGCCGGGGAAAGCGGGAATTGTGGCTACAGGAGGAACAGGTTCGGCGGGCAGAGCTTCATTGGGGGGGGGGGGGGATTTAGTTCGCTTTTATCTTCGGCACTTTCGTACGCCGCGATGTCTTTTTCATACTTGTCCCACTCGGCTTTTATCTTTTTCCACGCGGCAAGCGCCGTATCGTAGGCGGCTTTTTCATCCGAATTGACAACCGCCGGTGTGCTGGGCGGGGCAAGCGGCTTAACGTTAGCCGCGTCAAACTCTTGGTCTTCCCAGCCGTTTTTGAAAGTAACGGTAAAGTCAGTTGTGTCTTTGCCCGCCGGCGGTTTGAAAACCGTTATTTCGTTGTCAAGGATTCCGCCCTCCTCGCCCAGGGCTCCTGCATTTACTTAAAAAAGCGAATATTTTCTCCACTTGACCGGTTGTTTTTAGCCCATTTAATCATATCAGTCCCACCGTATGGCTAAAATTATATGATTTTTTGGCAATGTATCCCACTAAAAGGCTCAAAAAAGAGTAAATGCAGAAGCCCTGCCTCCTCGCCGCCGCACGAAGAAAAAGCCATGGCCGCGAACAAAAGGGCTAAACCGATTTTGAGTTTTTTCATAAACTACTCCTTAAAAAAGCTTTAATGCGGCGGGCGTTAAACGCGCCGCATTATCCTAAACAGGATAGCTTATAGTATAGCGCTTTTCAACTTATAGGTAAATATAAGATTTTTAACCGGCGATACGAATAATTACCCGCATATTTCACAAGATTACACGTAAACCGGCGACTCTCCTCGTGCTGAACTCGGGCCGGGAAACTCGCCAGCGTATAAGGTACAACGCGCTTTTACATCACAACCGCGTCTGTGCTTTCGACGCGCAAGCGATTGAAGCACAAAACAGTTCGGTGAACTGTTTTGCCGTCCGGCGCTGAAATCGCCGGACGGATGATCCCGCAGAAAGCCGCTTACGCCGTCCTGTTTAATTATAGCGGAAAGCGCGGTTTTCACCTGCCGCAGGCGCGCCTGCGGCAGGTGAAAATGCGCCCGAATTTTGACTGCCTGATTTAAGCATATTTCTCGTAAGCCATGCCCCCCTGTTCCCTAAAGAGCAGAGAAGTAAGGCCGCTGGCGGCGGACTGGCCGTGGCCTACAGCCGCGTATGCCAACCGCCCTTTTCAAACCAAACGCAAAGGAGGAAAGCCGCTGGCGGCCCCACCGGCGGGTGTGCGAGTGTGCCAATGAACCACCTCGCGGCAAGCCGCGAGGTATCTTGTAGGCGTTGAAATTATTTACGTGGTTCGTTCTGTAAGGAAATTATTTAACTGTGGAGGTTTGCGGCGCAAACCCGTCTACTACCATTTTTTGTTGGCGTTGCCGACTCTAACCGCCGCAAGCGGCGAGGTATTAGACCCCACTGCGAATAAATAGTATACTTTTACCATGCAGCTTGATGAATTCATCATTAAAAACACGCCCGCCGGTTTTACCGTACACCGCAATGAACCAATGTCCGAGCATACTACGTTTAAGACAGGCGGTTTTGCTGATATTTACATACAAACCGGCGAAGCCGAAACACTTGCGGCCATAGCGCCGCTAACCCGCTATGCGCATGAAAATAACATTCCGGTTCAAATCATAGGAGGGGGAGCCAATGTAGTCGTAGCCGATTCCGGAATACGGGGAATTACCATCAATACCATGACACCCGTAGCGCGGCAAAAAGTGAGACGTCGTGAGGCGGCAAATGATTTTATAGCTCCGGCCGGAGTCGCCAGCGATACCGTGGCGGAAATAGCGGCGGAAAATTCGCTTTCAGGCTTGGAATTCCTTGCCGGACTTCCCGGAACAATCGGCGGCGCGGTCCGGATGAACGCCCGTTGCTGGGGAAAGTCAATTTCCGACGTGTTAATCGGCGTAGAAACGATGAATATCGTAAACGGGGACGTTATTTTTGAACCCTTCAAAGCTGAAGAATGGGCTTACAAACAGAGCCCTTATCAAAAAGGAAACAAACTGATAATAGCCGCTCATTTTTGCTTAGAGCCGGAAAAACGCGGCACGATTTTGAAGCGTATGGCGGAATACCGTATTGAACGCGAGAAGAAAGGGCATTTTCGCAGTCCGTCCGCCGGTTCAGTATTTAAGAACAATCCGGCTTTTGGCAGCAGTACCGGAAAAATAATAGAAGAACTCGGATTGCTGGGCGCGAGAATAGGCGGAGCGCAAGTTTCGACATGGCACGGAAACTTTATAGTAAACACAGGCGGCGCGCGCTCGTCCGATATACGGACATTGACAGAAAAGATTCAGGCGGAAGCAAGAAAAAGACTTGGCATAGAGCTTGAATGTGAAATCTTGTTCATCGGCGATTGGGGCGACCGGGAAAAACACTAAAAAGAAAAAACGTTAGCCCGCGGCGAGACGCGCTTTTTTAGTCCGCAAGTCAAAGTTCGTTTGTACAAACGAACTTTGACTTGCGGAAAATTGAGGTTTAACTCCTACTAGGCTTACGCGACATAAACCTGTAACTTTTGCTGACGCGCCGGATGTTGCAAGCGTTTGATAGCCTTTTTTTCGATTTGCCTGATACGCTCTTTGGTCAAATTGAAACGATCGCCAATTTCACGTAGCGACATCTGAATCGAATCCCCGATACCAAAACGATAACGTATGACCGCGGCTTCTTTTTTATCGAGAGTCCCAAGTACGGCCTCTATATCATCGCGCATAAGACTTTGCTCGGCAAATTCGTATGGCGACTGATAAGTTTCATCCTCGATATGATCCGCAATAATGCAAGAATCCTTCTCGGAATAGACCGGAGTATCCAGCGAAACCATCTCGCGGCTTACGTTCAACAGTTTGTTCACATGGGCAGCAGTCATATCAAGCGCCTTAGCGATTTCGTTTATCTCGGAACCCGTTGATTCGCTTCCTTGTAGTTCGGTTTTTGTACGCTGTATACGCAGCAGTTCATCGGCGCGATTCATAGGCAAGCGTATCATCCTTGACTTTTCGGATATAGCTTTTAGAATAGCCTGCCGTATCCACCAAACAGCGTAAGATATAAAGTGATATCCCTTATCAACGTCGAAACGGCTTACGGCACTCATAAGTCCTATGTTACCCTCGCTTATTAGATCGGTGAGAGGTAATCCTTGACCCTGATAACGCTTTGCAACATTAACAACAAAACGAAGATTGGCTCTTACCAGTTTGTTCAAAGCCTCTTTGTCGCCTGCCGCCGCTTTTCTGGCTATAGTATCTTCTTCTTCTCTTGTTAATAGAGGAATTCGACTAATATCTTTTAAATAAAGCGTCAACACATTTTCATCCGCTAAAACAGAACGTTTGCCATTGGCCGTATTTCGTTTCTTGTTCATAGTAGCCTCCTAAACAAATAGTAACTACTATATAGCAATAAACGTGCCAAGTTTATATTTAATGAACAAATATTTATCTCATTGCTAAGTTATTATTTAATATAAACTTACATAAAAAAATAAATATATCGCGCAACTGTTTTTAACGGCTTAAAAAGTGGCGCGCTTAAAATAGCGTAAAGTTGACACAGTAAGCTGTTTCAAAGTGATATATGGGTCAATTTGACCCTCTTTTGTTGTAAAGAATAGTTATCATGAAAGCGCCGTTTTACGCGAATATTTATGTTTAAGCCGTTTTGCGCCATCAAGGGTTTTTATGTAAAAGAATGAACACCCGTTGAAGACCGCGCTGTTTGAGCGGCAAGGCGCTAAAACAGCGCTTACAAACAAAAAAGAACACCTAAACGCCGCCTCGCCGCGCGCATAAACCGCCACGCGAAACGGCGCCGGCAAAAATAACACAATTGCATCATTTTGACACAGTGCGGAAAAATATACCACATTCCCTTACAGCGGCGCGCCGGAAGGGAGGTTTCCGGACGACTCTATTTTATATATCATGAATTATTATAGATTATGAATTATGAAAGAAAACTTTAATTTTAAACTAAGGGGTATTCGTCAAATTAATTTGACGAATACCCCCCGCCTGCCTCAAGTGTTCATTGGACTTGTTCGCCAACACGGTTTGTTGCCGCCCAAGTCTTTCAAGCGGAACTTGGCCAAGCCATATGGCCGCCATGTTTGGCTTGCGGAAACTGAAGTTTCCGAACAACCCTATTTAATAATTTGTCAACAAAGCCGTTTGCTTTTGCGAACGGAATTCGAATTTTGCAGTCTAACGGACGCGAAACTAGCTGTTTTTGCTGTAAAGTTTGGCTAAAGTTTTACTAGCGTAGTCACGGACCGGTTTTATGTACGCGGCGTTATTTGAAATACGCATCAAAGCGCCGTAAACAGCCGGATTTTTCGCGTCCCCACTATCCAAAAAAGCGCTGCAAGTATCAATAACGGAAAGCGCTAAAATATTATTCGGCCTTGTACTATCGTACTGTGAAAAAACATACAGTATGACGTTTACCGTGTAGTCGTTGTCGTTATATCCAAGTTTTCCAAGCGAGCGAACCGCCGTACTAATGACTGAAGGCTCATTATCTACAAGTATGACACGCAACAACGTATCGGACGCTTCTTTTGTTTTTACATCGCCAAGGTATTCAACGGCTTTTATTCTTATGTCAGGATAGTTGTTTGCGGTGCGCCCGTCTTCCCGTATTTTGTTCAAGATACCTTCAAGCGCCATATAAGCCAGCAACGGCTGTAATTCTTTAGGGTCGTTGCCGTCAGCTATCATCTGTCGAATATTATCAAGCGCGATAAGTTTTCCCTCGCGGTCAGGAGACTTTATCTGCTCACGAATGATCATAATGTTGACAGATTCTTGCAAATAAGATTCCTCAATCGACAATTCTTGAGCTCCGGCAAAAGAAACATTGCCAATCAAGCCAAAACAAACACAAAAACCGGTAGCAAGTACCATACTCTTCTTACTAAGCAACTGCATTTCAAAACTCCTATGAACTTTTAAAATTAGGCATAACTATTTTCCAGCCGTCTGTTGTTTTTTCAAGATCGTATAAAAGAAGCCGCCGTCCTCTATTCACGGTGATTGCTTTTACTCTATTATCACTTATAAACTCAATATCATCCACCCTGTCGTTTGATCGGGAAGGAACAACTACATTCATAAAATAGCTATAGGCATCCGTAAGTACAATACCTTGTGTGTGTAGTATACCGGAAGCAGATAACTTTTGTAAATACTCTGGAGAAGAAATATACGCATAATAATCATCGTCAAGATGTCTGCGCCATGTGTCATAGTTTTTTGTTTTTATAATTATATTCAAGCTGCTTATAAAATTTGCTATATCTTCTTTAGTCTCTTTATATTCCGCCGCTGTAATATTCTCCACACTGAAGGCCGCCGGTTCAGTTTTGTTTTTAATGGCGGATTCATCTTCCGTGTCGGACGTGGCGGTTTCCACAATTCCGTATACCTTTTCCGCGCCGGCATCTTCCACAACTTTCTGTTGGGGCGGAGGGGCAACGCACGAAGCTACAATCAGGAAAAACACTATGATATAAATATTCTTTTTGCTATAGGCCACACCTCTATAATAATTACAAATATTCTAGGCGGTCAATCGTCCCCTAACGGCCGGCAGCAATTTAACATTACAACTATTTTTTTTTAATTCGGGCGCATTTCCGGCGCTCCGCGCCGGAAACCGGGCTTTTCGGGGCTGCGCTACCGCTCCGGCCACACCGCCCCTACGGGGCGCCGTGTCTGCTCGCCGCTACGCGGCGGCACCCCTACAATCCCGTTGCGCGAATCAAAGCGCTTTCAGCGCTTTGATTTTACGAGGTTTGCGTTTCGCAAACCCGTTTGCGGAGCGCAAACTCCAGTTAGTAGCGTAACAGCGCGTTGAGCTTTCTAAGGTTTGCACTTTGCAAACCAGTTTGCGCGTAGCGCAAACTCAAGTTTTTGAACAGTTCTAATCTCTCATTCGCGCTGTTCGCGGACAATTAAAAGGGGGCGCTGTTTTAATCCGCCGCTGTTCCTAAAAAGCTAATTTTCGCCTTGCCGTGCCCATAGTAAGTTCCGCTACCCGGAGAAATGCTGTCTGAAATGAAGCCCAATTCTCCATCGTCGTCTATAATTTTTGCCCATGAGGAGCCGCCGCCCCCGGGTGACGCTGACGATCCTTCGGAAGTGGCGTTTGCGTAATCCGATACCGCGCCGCCCGCGCCGCCGTAGTATCCGCCTCCGCCGCCCCCGCCGCCGCGGTTGTCTTTTACGGTGCTTTTGCTGCCGTCCCCGCCTTTGCCAAGACTGCCGTCATTGCCGTTTCCGGATTTTGCTCCGCCGCCTTCAATCGTCCCGCCGTATGAAGGAAAGCCGTTGTCATAAGCACTCGTTCCGTTTCCGCCCGCCGCTATCCCGTAGCCGCCATTCCCGGCTGTACCGTAGGCCTTATTGCCGTCCTTTGATGCCGACCATCCCGCCCCGCCGCCGCCGCCAGCCACTATTATCCGGCTACCAAGCGAAGCAATGTCGTCCGAAGGGTCTTTTTTTGGATCCGCTTTTAAAATGCGGACATCCGTAGCCCCGTGTCCCGCTCCGCCGGAGTTACCCGGCCGCTCACCTCCGTTAGCGCCGCCACCGTTCCAGCCCCCGCTTATAGCGACATGGTTATCTGCTTTACCCCCTTGTCCGCCGCAGTAAATATAAAGTTCCTTGCCTTTATCAAGCGAAATATTTCCGCTTATATATCCGCCCTGTCCACCCTTGTCTAAGCCGATCCCGCCGGCTCCCCACACTTCTATTTTGTATATGCCGTCCGCCGGAACCTTCCATGTCTGTACGCTACCGGTATAGTTAAATACAACAGGCGGCATTCCGTCTATTACCCATTGAGCGTACAATGTAAGGCTGTCTCCTCCGTCTTTAGGATAAATCGGGGTGTTGTCGCTTATAATATTCCCGCCTTCAGCCACATCCATCCAGTTTTTAAAAATATATTTTATTTCCGTATCATTGTTCGTGTCTGTTATTTCCGCGGTAATTTTAGGCAGGACCTTGCCTGTCGCTTTTTTTACGCCGCCTTCGGCGCTATCAGCCTCGTTCACATCTGCTATACTCGGCGGAAGATCGTCAGACGACAGGGTCTTGCCGTTTGCGTTAAAATTAATCGTGAATCTTTTAGGCTCCCACTTTTGGTATAGCTCCTCGTCACCATCGTCAAACGTGGAATTATCGTTAATTGTTATTGGGAGGCCTTTTATATCAGTCCACCCGTCCCTTGTATAATGTTCCCGCGTAAATTCCGGTATTAAATTACCGGACAAGTTCAGCGCTA
The DNA here is from genome assembly GCA_031282435.1 of Spirochaetaceae bacterium. GTDB lineage: Bacteria > Spirochaetota > Spirochaetia > Treponematales > Breznakiellaceae > JAIRMY01. The sequence goes on along the minus strand of JAITDS010000039.1, from coordinate 612 downwards.
TATCTTTTTCGCTGTAATCTTTTACCTGTATTTTGTAGTCCTTGTAGAACTTTAGGCCGCCCTCCTTTATATTTTCCGCGTTCCCATTAGCCGTTACATAGTACGTCTCTTCGCCTTGCGTCCACTCTGTTATGTCTGTCCCAGTCTCCGTAGCGGTTGTCTCGTAATAAGTTTTTGTTGGAACCGCTATGCGTTTTTCATAAACGCCTGTACCGGCGTTCCTGTTGAACGTTATCGTGTGGTACGGTTTTGCCGGAGCTTCCGTCCATACCGCCGTAACGGTAACGTTTTCCTTTATAGGAGTGGTAAGCGTTACTTCCTCGCCGCCTGCCGCGCTATCGAATTTCCAGCCCGTCAAGGTATGGTAGTCCCATTCAGGCGCTTCACCCGCCTGTGTTTCTTTGCCGTTGTCGTCAAGATATTTATCGCCCGGAAAGTAGGGCAGTGTGGCTATAGGAGGAGCCGGTTCAGGTGTTTGCACTTCTTCGGGTGTTTGGGGGGGGGGGGGATGTTGTATCTTCGTTTGCCTGATATTCGGCTAATTCTTTGTAATAGGCGTCCCACTTTGCTTTTACCTCTTTCCATATTTCATGGGCGGCTTCGTACGCTTTA
>JAITDS010000267.1 GCA_031282435.1 Spirochaetaceae bacterium | reverse complement strand
ATACCGTTTCTACAGACCTCACGCCGCTCCCGGTTTCTTGACCCCCGCCGAATTTTCCTCTACTCCGGGCTTACACATTCACATCCCGTAACTGTCCTATTTGTTATGAGAACGGACAGATAGATTGACGAAAAGAGGGTAAGCCTGTAGATTGAAAGGCATGAATGTCATGGGCGTTATGCCCGTAAACTCCCTAATAATTAAAATGTCTGTTCCGATGATGATTTCAATGTTGGTTCAGGCATTATACAATGTTGTAGACAGCATATTTGTAGCGCAAATAAATGAAAACGCGCTTGCGGCGGTGTCGATGGCATTTCCGGTACAAGTGCTGATAATAGGCATCGGTGTAGGAACAGGCGTAGGAATAAACGCGCTGTTATCAAAAAGTTTAGGCGAACATAATTTTGAAAAAGCAAATAAGACTGCGGTTAACGGATTATTTCTCGCGTGGATAAGCTCGGCTGTTTTTTTAATCGCCGGAATTTTATTTTCCGAATTCTTTTTCAGAACACAGACAGATATAAGCGAAATCGTTGAATATGGCCGTGATTATATTTCAATAATCAGCATATTTTCGTTCACCGTTTTCAATCAAATCACATTTGAACGGTTATTATCATCAACCGGAAAAACTTTTTACTCAATGCTTTCACAAATAACAGGGGCCGTTGTAAATATAATACTTGACCCTATTTTTATATTCGGCCTATTCGGATTTCCGGCGATGGGTGTTAAAGGCGCGGCAATTGCGACAGTCATTGGAGAATGTTGCGGCTCAATTGCGGCAATTATTTTTAATCTGAAAGTAAATAAAGAAATTACGCTGTCATTCAAAGGCTTTAAGCCTGACGGCGGTATAATAAAATCAATATATGCCGTAGGAATACCGTCAATACTGATACAATGCGTGGGTTCTATTATGGTATACGGCATGAACCGAATTCTAATCAAGTTCAGTTCTACCGCAAATGCCGTATTCGGCGTTTACTTCCGCCTGCAAAGTTTTATTTTTATGCCAATATTCGGAATGAACAACGCTATAATACCCATTATAGCGTACAATTACGGAGCGCGTCATAAAGACCGTATAATAAAAACAATTAAAATCAGCGCCACTTACGCCGCGTGTATTATGCTTTTAGGATTCTTGCTGTTCCAATTGATACCGCATAAAATGCTTATGCTTTTTAACGCGACGCCTCAGATGATAGCGATAGGCGTAACGGCATTTCGCATAATAAGCACAATATATTTATTCGCCGGATTTTGCATTATATTTATTTCGGTTTTGCAGGCCATGGGAAACGCGGGACAAGGTTTGATTATTGTATGTGCGCGGCAAATCATGGTCTTATTACCGGCGGCGTGGCTGCTGTCGCTTACCGGTTCGCTCGATGCGGTTTGGCTGTCGTTTCCAATCGCGGAAATAGTGTCAGTTATCGCGAGTATATTTTTTATTAAAAGATTGTTCGCTACAAAACTGCGAAATTTATAGGAATATGTTTTGCCTGTAAGAGTTTTACACACGTCCGACTGGCATCTTGGCGCAATGCTTCACAGCGAAGATAGAAAAGAAGAGCATGAAAAATTTTTATCATGGCTTTTAGAAATAATAAAAGCCGAAAGCATTGACGTACTGATAGTTTCGGGAGATATTTTTGATGTATACGCGCCTTCTACCGCCGCTCAAAAACTGTACTATAATTTCCTTGCCGGAACAATAAAATTAGAAAACGCGCCGGAAGTATTTATTATAGCAGGCAACCATGATTCGCGCCATTTTTTGGGAGCGCCTTCCGGAATACTTTCAAAACTAAAGATACACGTTGTTTCCGGCATAGACATGGAAAAACCGGAAAACTCCATATTTGAGATTAAAGATAAAAACGCGGAAACCGCGCTTGTAATATGCGCAATTCCGTTTTTACGCGAAAAGGATCTAAAAGTAACAGGCGGCGAAATTCCAATTTCTGAACAGTACAACAAAGCCGCCGCCGAATTTTATCACAAAGTATACGACAAAGCAAAACGCGCGGGCGCCCCGGTTCTGATGACAGGACATTTTTATGTTGAAGGCAGTCAAAAGTCGGACGACTATTCGGAACGCACACGCGAAGTAGGCAGTTTACAAAGCCTGCCCGCGTCTACTCTTCCGGACGCGGATTATTACGCGCTTGGTCATCTGCACAGAAATCAAACAATAAACGGAAATATGCGCTATTCAGGCTCTCCGCTGCCAATGAGTTTCAGCGAGGCGGAAAGCGTGAAGTATGTAATCATAGCTGTTTTTGACAAGGAAGCCGCTGAAACAAAACCGGTGATTCAATTAAAAGAAATACCGGTTTGGCAGAAATTGCGGCGTATAAAAGGCAGTCCCGACAAAATAATCGCCGAAATAGAAAGTATTAAAACAACAGGTGAAAACGTATGGCTTGAAATACAAGTTACCGAATATGAAGGCAGTCTTTTTAATTTTTGGAATACGATTGAGCCGCAGCCCGGCGCGGCGGAGCTACCGCTTGAGCCTTTGTACAAAATTCTTGTAAAACAAGATATGCGCGTCCGCCAAGATGATGACGATTGGCGCGGCAGTGATGAAAGCGGCAATCTTGCGGCGCTTGAACCGGCCAATGTTTTTGAAAAATTTCTGCGCGAAGAAAACGTAAATCCTGAAGAAATAGAAGTGTTTATGAATATGTTTAACGAATTGTATAATAACGTTATTGTAAACGAAAACGGCGCGGAGGAAGCATAAGCACAGAACGTGAAAATACTCAATCTAGTTTTTAAAAATATAAACTCGCTTGCGGGCGAGTGGAAAATTGATTTTACAGATCCTGCCTTTAACGACGGTATATTTATTTTGCACGGCCCCACCGGGGCAGGTAAAACGTCGATACTTGACGCGCTGTGCCTTGCGTTGTACGGAAAAACTTCACGTCAGAATTCATTTAATAAAACACAGAACGAGGTAATGACAAAAGGAAGCTCTTCCTGTTTCGCTCAAGTCGAGTTTGAAAGCGGCGGGAAACGTTACCGCTCCTTCTGGGAACATAAAAAGTCAAAACACGGAACGGATTTTCAAAGCGGCTGTACGCGCCGTTTTTATCTGCTTGGAAGTAACGAAACGGTTCTTGCGGAAAAAATAGGCGAAGTTAATGAAAAAATTATATCAATTGCCGGCATGGACTTTGACCAGTTTACCAGCGCCGTTCTGCTGCCTCAGGGAAAGTTTGACACGTTTTTAACCGCTGAAAAAAAACAACGTTCCGAGATTCTTGAAAAGATAAGCCGTACGCAGATATATTCAAAAATAGGTGCGGCGGTACATGGACGCAAAGGCGAAGAAGACAATAATTTAAATCTGTTAAAAAATAAAATTGTGGAAATAAACGTTCTCTCTGAATCTGACGAATTATCTTTGCTTGAAAAAATTCATCAAGATTACGCCATGCTCGAAGAAAAAAAATCGAAACTCGCGATAGTTGACGCGCAGTTAAAACAGTATGAGGAGCGGGATAAAATACAAAAAGAAACAGCCGCGCTTGATAAAAGAAATGATGTTGCGCGAAAAGCCGCCGAAGCCGGAAAAGAAAGATTCATTCACCTTGAACAGGCTAAAAAAGCAGCCTATATAGCGGATATAGTTTTACAGTTTGAACAGATAAAAAATGAAAGCGAAAAGCTGGAAATAGAAATAGAAAAAATAAAAATTGATATTGGCGCGGCGCAAAAAAGACACGCGGAACTTTTGCCGCAAAAAGATGCCGCGGCGCGTGAAAACGAAGCTGCCGAAAATGAGGCTGCCGAAAACGAACCGCGAATCAAAAAAGCGCGTGAACTTGACGTGCGTATCTCTGAAATAAAAAATAATTTTTCTGACAAACGCGGAAAAATAGATGCTCTTATAAAAACAAATGATAAGTGTAACGCGGATTTTATGGCCGCCGCCGAAAAAAATATGCGGCTTAAAGAAGATATTAACGATTTGAAAGTAAAGTCGGCGGATTTGAAAAATGAAATAGTAAAAAACAGAAGCTCACAAGAAAATCTTATAGAAGCCATAACCGCGCTTTCGGAGTTTTCACCGGCATCGTCATTTGAGGACAGCCGTAAATCTCTGCGCTCCGGCGAACCTTGTCCGCTTTGCGGTTCGCGCGAACATCCTTTCTGTGATGATGAAGCCGGCTTAATCGAAAAACAGGCAAAACTAAAATCCCTCAATATGGAAAACACCAAATTAAAACAATCTATATCAAACGCGGAACGCTTATTTGACAAATTAGAAAATGAACGGTCGCGCAAGGAGGCGGAGCTTTCAAACTTTGAGGCGCGGCAGGCGGCGGTTCAAGCGGCAATCGCAAGCAACAACGAGCAGATTACGGCTCTGAAAGACGAAGCCGCCGCCTGCGAAACATCGCTTGCCGGTCTTAAAACGGAACGCGCCGCGCTTATTACAGGCGGCGGAATAAATCAAAACGTAATAGAGCGGCAGAGCATAGACCAGTTTGAACAAAGAATTAAAGAACGGCGGTCTTTTGCCGCCGCAAACCTGACTAGAATTGAAAAGCAATTGTTAGAGTTTGCGAGGGACATAGAAAATTTTACAAAACTGTTAAGAGAAAAAGAGCATAATTATATATCTTTGCGGCGGGATTTTGAACAAAAAAAAGCGGCGATGGAATCGGCTTTTACCGCGCAGGGTTTTGATTCATACAAAACGTGGAAAGATTTCAACTGGGGCGCGGAAAAAATAACGGAAACGGAAAGAGAAAAAATACAGATAGAATCCGAAATTAAAAATATAGAATCGCAAAAAAACAAACTTGTTAATGAGCTTCAAAAATTACCGCCGCTGACGGATAAACGGCAGGATATTGAAAATGAAAAACAGAATATTTCTTTAGACATTGAGGAAACAAATAAAGAAATCGGCGGAATAGAAAAACAGCTTGAATTAAACTCCGGCAATAAACAGCGCCGCGTGAAACTCGAAGATGAAATTAAAGGTCAAAATGAAATTTGCAAAAAATGGAAATGGATGGATGACGCGATAGGCGGCGTAGACGGATGGAAATTTAAAAATTATGTTCAGGCGCTTACATTAAAATCTTTGATACATAACGCGAATTCTTATCTGCTTAGCATGAGCGGCCAGCGTTACACAATGATATGCCGTCAAGATTCCGATGAGCTTTTACCGGTAATAATTGACCGTCATCAAGGGTCTATAGAACGGAGTATAAGCAATTTATCCGGCGGTGAACGCTTCATGCTGTCGCTGTCGCTCGCGCTTGGATTATCAAAGTTAAATTCATCAAAGTTCAGCATAGATTCGCTTTTTCTTGACGAAGGTTTCGGCACGTTGGATAAGGCAAGTCTTGAATTAACGATAAATATACTTAACAGCCTCCAGCAAAATCAGGGGAAACTGACGGGAATAATTTCACATATCGAAGAGTTGCATGAGCATATAACAGCGTCTATCGAAGTTATAAAGACCGGAGGCGGCAGAAGCCGGCTTCACGGCTGCGGCGTGTCAAAGTTATGAACCGGACTTGTTCGACAATCCGGCCCCCCCCCCCCCTCCGGTTGTCTGCCGCCCGCATCCTTACAAAAGGGGCGCATTTTACGTTTTCAAGCGAAAATTGCCAAGCCGCTTGGCTTTCGGAAACTTAAGGTTTCCAAAAAATCTGCTATAGAGAGCGGGCAATGGCTTCGGCTGCGGCCTTGCCGTCGGCAATCGCCCTCACTACAAGGCTTGCACCGTTACGCGAATCGCCTGCCGCCCAGACTTTTGGGTTCGATGTATGAAAACTGCCTTTTGTGCGAATATTGCCGCGCTCGTCAAGCTCAAGATTAAGGTTTTCGACAAGCCCGTCTTGGACAACGTGGGTAAAACCCATAGCGAGCAGCACAAGATCGGCCTCTATCTCAAAGCCGGAACCGGCAATCTCTTTGAAAACCGTACGCCCGTTCTCGATGACGGCCTCAACTTTGCAGACATCCACAGTTTTAACCTTGCCGTCTTTGCCGCGAAAGCCTTTAGTGTTTACCGACCATTTGCGCTCGCAGCCTTCCAAATGAGAGCTAGACGTTTTGAACACGGTAGGCCATAGCGGCCAAGGCTGGGACGGACTGCGGTGTTCAGGCGGTTTAGGCATCACTTCAATCTGGATAACGTGCTCCGCGCCGTGCCTGTTCGCCGTGCCTACGCAGTCGGAACCGGTATCGCCGCCGCCAATCACAAGAACTTTCTTGCGATTGGCGTTTACAGCATCAAAATCATTCTGTTCCGTAGCCAGCGCACGGTTTTGCAGTGATAAAAAATCTAAAGCCTGCACAATCCCGCCAAGCTCCCTGCCCGGAACCGCAATATCACGAGGTTCACGCGCCCCTATCGTCAACAGCAAAAGGTCATACTCTTGTTCCAGTTTTTTGACATCTATTATTTCCGCGCCGCGTCCTGTAGTTCCAAACGCATACCGCCCCGTGCCGATACGGGCATTAGTCTTAAAAACAACGCCTTCCCGCTCCATTATCGCGATTCGGCGGTCAATAAACTGCTTGTTCAACTTGAAATTCGGGATTCCATAGCGCAGATAGCCGCCTACAGCCTTGTCCGCCTCATAAACTGTAACATTGAAGCCCGCTCTGTTCAAAAAGTAGGCCGCTGAAAGACCCGCCGGGCCGCCTCCGGCTATGGCGACACGCTTTCCGTTCCGTTTTTTGGGCGGACGCGGTACGACAAGCCCCAAATCAAACGCTTTTTCTATGACGGCAAGCTCGTTTTGACGTATTGTAACCGGTTCGTCATTGACGCCAAGCACACATGAAGCCTCGCAGAGGGCGGGGCATACACGGCCTGTAAACTCAGGAAACGGATGAACATCCTGCAATAAAGCCCACGCCCCAACCCAATCGCCGCGGAAAATCCTGTCCTGATACTCCGGCATAACATTGGCAAGCGGACACGCCCAATGGCAGAAAGGCACGGCGCAGTCCATACAACGGCTCGCCTGATCGCGGCGGTCTTTGTCCGAAAGCCGCTCTTCAACCTCGCTGTAGTCGTTAATCCGCTCTTCAACCGGCCTGTATTCGGAAACTTTACGCTTTACCTTCAAAAACCCTTTTGGATCGCCCATCATCAGCCTCTTAAACATTAGTCCTGAAACTTAAGTTCCGGAACAAGTCTCGCAAAACGCGCGGAAAAATCGCCGCGTCTCTTTTTCTATGCTATAAGAAAAACGGAACAAAGTAAACCGCCCGGGGCTCCTGCACAGCAATTCCGATTTCAAAACGAAAATCAGCGTCAACTTTTACCGCGAAAAAGGCTTTTATATAGCGCAAGCGATTGTAGGGGTTGCGAAGCAAGACACGGCGCCCCCTGCGGGGGGCGATGTGGCCGGAGCGCGAAAGCGCGCAGCCCCGAAAAGCGCGGTTTTCACCTGCCGCAGGCGTGCCTGCGGCAGGTGAAAATGCGCCCAATTTGAATTTTCCCGAAATCAGAATCGCTGTCTTCCGCATTTACTTTTTTATCGTGATGAAGGAGAAGCGGCAACGGGGAAATCCGCGGCATAATCATGGATGTTCTGGTTATCGGACATCGGACTGGCGACGCTGGTATGTGACGGAGAGAATTTCGGGTTGTCTCCTGAAATTATTGGTAACTATCCGGCACCTTTGCTACCCCCCCCCCCCCTCCCCGCTGAATAGTTACAACGAGTTTAGCATATTACTCTTTTTTGGTACTGAGGGGCGTGACGGGAGAATCAATAACCGCCGCTGTCGCCGGTATTTTCACTATAGTCATTAACACCTTAGCCGACTTTAAAATCTCCTCTAAATAACATGGGCCGTCAGCCCGAAGCCAAACCGGAAACCATTTGACAAGTAATAAGAAATATATTACCTTTATTATATGGAATATCTTGTCCATATGTCGAGAAAACTGGAAAAGACGCTTCGGGAAATGCCCGATAACGCAAAACGGACATTATTCTATCTGGTGAATGATATTCGGGAAACCGGTCCGGTACGCCCCGAATACAAAAATTACAGCAAACCGGGTAAAGACCTGTACCATTGTCATCTTGCCCATAGCTGGGTCGCCGTTTGGCGAAATGAGAACGGCTCTTATGTCGTGGAGGTTGAATATGTTGGCAGTCGTGAAAAAGCCCCCTATTGAGTTTACCATGCAAGGCGAGATTCCAGATAAATATCTTAAGCTTCTGGAA
>JAITDS010000210.1 GCA_031282435.1 Spirochaetaceae bacterium | reverse complement strand
CCCCCCCCCAATCGGGTCGAAATGCCGGCGCCCCCAGACGTTGGGTCTTGGGTTCCCCCCCTTTGGGGGGGGGGGGCCCCGTCGGCGTCAAACCTCCCCCCCCCCCCCTCCATCCTCGTGTTGATTTGGTTACCCGATACCAAGGGCGCCGGGTAGTTACCAATAATTTCAGGACACAACCTAAAAAAGACTTGGGCGGCAACCAATCAGGTTGGCAAACAAGTCCAATGCCCAAGATTCCGCGCAGGCTACCGGCTGCCATTGGTTTTCCCGCCTTATATGAAAAATATTCTCCGGCGCTTTCAGCGCCGGACGGATTGCGTAAAATCAAACCGCTTTATTCGCAGTGGGGTCTGCTCCCCCGCCCTTTAGTGCGGTTCGAGTTGGCAACGCCAACAAAAATGTGGTAGTAGACGGGTTTGCGCCGCAAACCTCCACAGTTAAATAATTTCCTTACCCGATCGATCGAACCACGTAAATAATTTCAACGCATACAAAATACCTCGCCGCAAACGCCGGTCTTCGACCTTAGGCGCGCTTGCCGCGAGGTGGTTCATTGACTCTGTGTCATCTATCAAAACTCCGTATTCAAAATTGGACTTGTTCAATAACCCTGTTGGTTATTGAACAAGTCTTGCAAAATGCTTCGCATTTTGCTGTTTTTTAGCGGAAGTTGGCCAAGCCGTACTTGGCTTGCGGAAACTTGAGGTTTCCGAACAACTCTAATATAAATTTTTGCGTGAAGTCTATCAAGATTTGAAATAGTTGTTTTTTTAAAAACATCATATATTTTTAATAGAGCTTGCGGCTATGTAACATTATCAATTATATTTTGCGCTGATAAATTAGTCAGAATATTAATGGACTTATCGTTTATGTTGCTAATGGAGTCAAACAAAATAGAAACACCCCCATAATTGATATAAGGACTTGAGAAAACGACCTCTTTTTGTGTTTTACTTAGAATAGACCTAAATTCTTTTTCAAAAGGGCTTTTAAGAAATGTCATTGTTTTTTCCATCGGCTATACGTTCAAAATCAAAAGAGTAACCTTTGTAATTCCGTAAATTATCGTAGGGCGGAGATGTAACAACTAAATCAACGCACTCATCGGGCATAGAAGCCATAAAATCGGCGCAATCAGCAACATGAAAACCTTCAATTTTATCTATAATAAACATTTTTTCTCCTTTATAAAAATATATTAACCATGCGGATGTGTCAAATACTTTGTAAGGCGGCATCGGGCTTGTTCGCCAACCGCGGTGGTTGCTTATCGGTTAGCCTGCGGGAAAGCTTGCAAGTCCTTGCAAAATACTGCGAGTTTTACATTTTCAAGCGGAAGGCGGCCAAGCCATGCGGCTTGTAAAAACTGAAGTTTTTGAACAAGTCTATTTAAGAAATTACAAAAAGATACGGTTTATGCGGCGTAAGCGATTGTTGCGCAAATTGGAGCGGAAAGCGCGGTTTCTGACCGCCGAAAAACGCGGCTTGCGGAGGGTGAGGGTGGCGGAATACCGCTTAGATGGTATGAAGACAGGGGGCGCGTAACGGCGGGGGCGGTTTGCGCCATTTGATTTTTCCGCCGTCGAAACCCCTCTTTTGGGTTTATATAAAGCGCTGACGCGCCCCGCCCGATATGTTTAGCCCCCATAGGGAATAGGCTAAACATATCGGGAATAGGCTAGTCTACCAAATACTTGTACGGGAAGCGTACCACGACAATTCCCGCATTGCCCGCGCCGCCGTTGCTGTTGCCGCTGCCGCTGTCGCTGCTTCCTCCATTGCCGCCGTTGCCATAACCGGCAGTAGTGCCGCCGCCGCCGCCGTTGCCGCCTTTTGCGTATGTTATGTTGCTACCGCTAATAGAAAACGTCATGCCGCTTCCACCGGGTTTGGCGGTATTCTCATTACCGTCAGAAGTCCCTGATGCACCTACTCCCCCGGCGCCTCCTCCACCTCCGCCGGCTGTGCCTCCGCTAGATTTACCACCGCTGTTTCCATAGCTGCCATAACTATCAACTGTGTTTTTGTTGGTGCTGCCGCCGTTGTATTGAGTCGTGCCGCCACCCGCGCCGCCGCCGCCGCCTGAGCCGCCATTTTGCCCTGTGCCGTTGCTACTGCTATTCCCGCCGCCGCCGCCGCCGCCGCCTTTAGCGATTGCGCTTCCAAACTTAGAGTTGCTGCCTGTGGTTCCACTAGAACCGCTGGTACTAGTACCACTGCCGCCTGAACCGCCTGCGCCCACGGTAACACTAACATTGCCGGACAGAGGGATGTTCGCGCCGTACAAAACTTGTCCCGCGCCGCCGCCGCCGCCCATATCGTTATCGCCTCTTCCTCCACCGCCGCCGCCGCCGGCGACTATAAGCACCTGGCCCGCGGGCGTATATTTGGCGGCCATGTTAAACGTTCCGGTTGACGTAGTTGATGTAAACGTATGCACTTCGTCAAAGCCGGTGTCTGTGGACACATACGTTACCGTAGCGTTGGAACTCGCGTTTGACGTTTTACTTGCGTCATGGGCAAGCCATTGGACATAAAAATTCTTAGTGCCGGTTATCGTTTGTGCGCCGGTTACCTTTGTCCCGCCGCTGCTAGCCGTGTACCAGCCTTTTGCCACATACCCTTTCCTGTTCGCGGGCAGTTCGGGTAAAGCTATAACACCGTCGTAAAGGACCGTCTGCTCTGGTGCCACCGTAGTAGTGTTGTCGCCAGCGTTCATATAAAAATTAACGTTGTAAGTTTGCGCCGTCCATTTTGCGTACACTGTCTGGGGCGTTCCGGTATAAGCGCTTAGGGTTGTGTAAGGACTGCCGCTACAACTTGGGTTGTCATACCATCCGCCAAAATTATACCCCGTCCTTACGCTAGGCGTTGGCAGCGTAATACTGTTCGGATATACGGAACTTATCGTCGGCTCACCGGTCACGCCGTTGTAAACCAGATTCAGCGTGTAGGTGTGTCCCTTCCAGCGGGCGTAAAACGTATCGGGCGTACCACTGTAAACCGGTATCACCGTGTACCGCGTACCGTTTTCCCGCGCATCGTACCAGCCGTCAAAGTCATAGTTTGCGCCTCGCGTAGCCGCGTTATATCCTTCCAGATTTAACTGCCCGTTCTGCGCCACATCCGCCCCCGCGTACGTGTCGTCCGTCGGGCTGTGGTTGTTGTACAGTTTTATCTGATATACCTCATTCGTCCACCTTGCGTACAACGTAACAGGCCCGGACTGGCCGTATAGCAGCGCGCTTACCTGTTCACCGGTATACGCCGCCTCATTAGCGCTTTCCTCCGCCGTAGCGTACCAGCCCATAAACCCGTACCCGGAACCTCGCGTTATATTCGGCAGATTAACAGCATCAGGATACGTGTATGTTGCCGTCGTTACAGTGTTGCCGCCGTAATTCTGATTCAATTTCAGTGTGTACGTCTTACCTGTCCACCCCGCGTATACGGTTCTTGTCTCCGTCAAAAACTGGGGAGGAGTATACACGGCGTTACTCTCCGTCCGCCAGCCTGTAAAAGTATAATGCGTCCTCTCAGGAGCCGCCGGAGCTTCAAACGGTGTTTCGCAATTCCCGTCTATCACCACATTTCCCTCCGCCGTCTCAGCGTCTTCGGGATAGTTGTACACAAACGTAACGGTGTATTCTACGGGGACCCAGCGGGCGTACAATATCTCGTTTTTCGTTATAGGCACGGAGGGGTCAAACTCAGTCCCGCCGGACGTGGACGTATACCACCCTTCAAACTTGTAATGTTCTATCTGAATCTTTCCGCTCTCTATTTCCAAATCTTCCGTAAGGCTGGCCGCGTCCCCGCCGGATTCGCCGGTCAGCGGCACTTTGATATAATCGTATCTGCCTGTTTTCCCCGCTTTCTCGTTGTTCCACATCAATTCTACGGTGAGCATAGCGGACACGGGAATGTTCCCGTCGCTGGAATATATCATGTTCACCCTGTACTCCTGCGTATACTCCGTCCCGTCGCCCGCTACGGCGCTTGCCGTTATGGTCTTTGTAATGAACTTAGCCCCTTCCGTTAATGTAAACCATTCGTTTGCGTCGCCGCTTAAAGTTGCGCTTGCATTGTTCGGCGCGGCTGTAAGCATTATTTCCGTGTCTTTTACCGGTACGGCCTGCGTTGTCTTGCTGGTGTCAAGCGCGGGAGGGTTGCTTTCTTCTGTCTTGTATTCTATTTTTAATTCCGAAAGAGAAAGATCAGGCTTTCGTATCACAATGAGTCTGTAATGTTTAGTCGTAGTGTTGTCGCTTGCGGTAACCGTGATGTTAAAAATATTCGAGCCTTCTTCAAGGGTTATTTTGCTTTCGTTAAATATGAAGCCGTCTTCAAGCTCCGGTACGGCCTGAAAGTCTTCCGTCTCCGCGCTAAGTTTGATTGTTTCTGTCTGGTAGGGTACGGTTACGGTGTATTCGGTATTGTTTGCCGAAACTTCTGTGCGGGCGATTTCGTCTCCAACACCGTCATAAATGATTATAGATGAAAGGGAAGCGTTGTTTGACGCGGTATATTCGCCGTATTCGGCGCTTAAATATACGTCCGCGTCCGGCATGGAGAACTTAAATCCCCCCCCCCCCCCTCGCTACTTCTTGCTATGCTTACCCTTTTTTGTCCGTTGTTGTATGAGCCTGTAAGGGAGGTTATCGTGTAGTTTACCGCGGGCTGAGTGTTTTCAACGTCAGTTTCATTTTCCGCGGCGCCGGTATTCGGAGGCGTGTAACTGACGATAACGGTGTTTCCAAGCTTTGCCGACATTGGGGATGCCGAAAGGCCGCCCTTATCCGTAGGGTCAGGAAGTATTACCTGATACATACGGCTAGTTCGGTCCGCGCCTCCGCCCATGTCGTCATAATCTAATGAAGGGGAATCCGTATTGCAACTTAAAAAGGCCGCCGCGCATAAAAGCGCGGACATTCCGGCAAGCGAAACCTTTAAAGCAAATCGCGTTTGGCGGCTAAAAAAACGTTTACCGCCTTTTATGCCTGTGAAAAAAGAAATCATAAAAAAACCTCCTATGGTTACATTAGATATAATAAGCATTATACCGCCCTAAATTCAAGTAATTATTAATTGAAGTTTCTGAACAACTCTATTATAGGAACTAAGCAATTCCGATTTCGGATATGAAAAATATCTCTATGTTCAAAAAACGGATGCATTTTACGCTGTCAACCGGGGTTTGCGCAATGTGCAAACTCCGTAAAATCAAAACCGCTTTAGCGGTTTTGATTCGCTCAACGCGCTTTCAGCGCGTTGAGCCGCGCGCAAGCGATTGTAGGGGTTGCGAAGCAAGACACGGCGCCCCCGCAGGGGGCGGCGTGGCCGGAGCGCGAAAGCGCGCAGCCCCGAAAAGCGCGGTTTTCACCTGCCGCAGACGTGTCTGCGGCAGGTGAAAATGCGCCCGAAATTAAAAAGTGTTGATGATAATATGCCGTTAAAATCATGTAAAACTTTGAATTTTCCCAAAACCGGAATCGCCGAGTCGCGCTATATCCCATAAATACGCCTACTTTTATATGTTATACAGGCTGTAATTATTGAACACGGGTTCTAAGGCTTTAGCGAAGAGTTAAATTAATCCGGCGTATTCCCGCTTATAACGCCGCCTGTCCGGTTAAATACCGCGCCGTATTTTTCAACATATACGCTGCCTTTTTCGGCAGCCGTGTTGCCGCTTATAGTTCCGCCTGTCATGGTAAATTCGCCGTATGACGATACGTTTACGCCGCCGCCGGAATTTCTCGCGGTATTGTTGAGTATTTCGCCGCCGCTCATAACGGCACGTGCGCGTCCGTCAATGAACAAACCGCCGCCGTTTTCCGTTTTAACATTGTCGCCGTTTTCTGCTATTGTTCCGCCCGTCATGGTAAAACTAGTGTAGGCGTTCAAATATATTCCGCCGCCGTTTCCGTCATTTTGGTTAAAATTATTACTGTTGTTTTTGATTATACCGCCGCTCATGGTCATGCCCCCCTTGTACACCATTACAGCGCCGCCGCTTCCGCCTTTATTACCGCTTATTTCTCCTCCCGCCATAATAAATTCGCCCTCGGAATCAGACCCCGCCGTGCCGACGCATACCGCGCCTCCCCACAATCTTGCTCCCCCCGTCAAAGTTAGCTTGTCCCCCAAGGTTACCTTGTTGTTGGCTATGTATAAAATCCGCCCTCCGGTATTTGCCCCGTTTGCGTCCAAAATCCCGCCTGTAGACGGATCGCCTTTCAGGATTATAGGCGGATAGTTTCCCGCTCCCGAGACATCAAGCATAGACCCGTTTGCGCCGAGATTTCCTGAACCGGTAACGGTGCCGCTTATTATAATGACGGCGCTTTCACCGGCAGGCCATTTCCCGCTCTTGTACAAATTTTTTATTTTGGACAAAGCGTCCGCCGCCTGAGCCAGCGGACTTGCGGGATCGGTTCCCTTGTTTGCGCTATTTCCATTTGTGGAAACATACCATGTAAGAGACTGCGGAATATCCGGCGGCTGCGAAGCCTGCGGCGGTTGTGGCGGCTGCGGATTTTCCGGCGCTTGCGGACTTTGCGGTAACTGCGGTGTCTGCGGATTTTCCGGCAGTTGCGGTGTCTGTGAATTATCAGTCTGATTTTCTTCCAAATGTGAAGTCGGGAATACGGATTTATCGCATCCTGTAATGCTTATCACAAAAATAAACGTAACACAAACAAAAAATGGTAAAAAAAACCGTTTGTTATTCATTAATACCTCTTATACATTTAATGTAACTGTTATATTGCTAATAATCACTATTTTTAGACAGCGATTCCGGTTTCGGGAAAATTCAACCACCCCCGCCAGCGGGCCACCAGCGGCTTTCCTGCCCTGCCCTTCAGCATGAAAAGGCCGGTTGGCATACGCGACTGTATTCTTCCGCCAGCCGGCTACCAGCGGGCCGCCAGCGGCTTTCCTCCTTTGCGTTTGGTTTGAAGGGGGCTTTGGCTTACGAGTAATGTGCTAAACTTGTTGTAGCTATTCAGCGGGTGGATGGGGGGGGGGGGGTGGATCTCCGGCACAGCGGAAGAACTTCAATCTCAGCTTTTATACGCTTTGAAATATCTACGCCAACCCCAAGTTGCTTTAAAACCGCTTTCTCAAAAGATTCCCTATACCCCTGATCACCGTAAAATCTTTGAATGTTCACATACTTCGCGTATGCCTTCTTTGCCGGATTTATCCCTGATTTTGGCTGATGGCCAGCGGGTGGTGGGTAGGCAGATATGGCGGGGGTATAATACAATAAAAAAATGTTTCAAAAGAAAATGCCGCACGCCAGCGCCGCTAAAGACAGCATAAAAGACGCGAACACACAAGATAACGTAAAACTCCAAGCGGTTTTTGGCCTGAAACCCGGCGTGTACTTAACAATCATATATTCAACAAGCATTGTTGTAATACTTTTTTTTCTCCTTGTCTTTCCCGGAATTGTACGAAAGGGAAGCAGAGTTACCTTTACATCCGAACCCTCCGGCGCGGCTGTGCGAGTAGACGACGTATTTTTTGCCGCAACCCCATGTACGATATTCGTCAAAGAAGGCAGCCGCCGTATCGATATAGTGATGCCGGGATTTGAAGATTTTAACACAGAAAAAACTGTAAAGGCTGACATATTCGCATCCCTTATATTCCCGCGCCGGATTTATATACACGCGGAGCTAACGGAAACCGCGCCGCTTGCCGCCCTTACACTCGGCGCGAAAGAAGCGGCGGCATGGTCATTTACAGGGGAAAGCGGCGGAATGTACCAGACACCGCTAGCCATTTCGGAAGGAGCTTACAGAAGCGCCCCGCAAAACGCGAAAAACGCGGACGAATTACTAAAAGCCGCCGCCCGCTTCACATCGACACGCGGTTTTTTGAAGGATATAATACGCGCAAAATTATTCAGCGACAACGCCGGTCTTTCGCCGTCTCCGCTTAAAACAATATCAACAACAAAAAAAATACTAACATTTATGACGGAAAACCCGGCTTTTACCGTTGCCGTGTCGGAACTTTTGGAAGAAAAAGCGAAACCCTTATTGGAATCGGCATGGTACAAAAAAAATATAATAGACGAAGTATTTCCGCCGCAAGAGGCACAAGGAACGGCGCGGATAAATAATGACGCGCGCTTTGGCGGCAATATAAACGCCGGAGGCGTAGGTTTTGTAGAAGTCATGGACGGAATATTTAACGCCGCCGCCGGTTTCAATAATGAGACGCCGGTAAAACGATACTACATCGCCGCAAACGAAATTTCCGAAAACGATTGGGCCGCATTCCTGTCCGAAAATCCCGAATGGAGCATAGAAAACAAAACGCGGTTGGTAGAAAAAGACCTTGCGGATCCTCTGTACCTTGTAAAAAGCGATGACCCCGCGTACCCTGCGCCGGCGGTTGCGGGCGTTTCATGGTTTGCGGCGGAAGCATACTGCCGCTGGCTCACCACAAAATTACAAGCGCCGCTTTCAAACTGGACGGTGCGGCTTCCCACCGAAATTGAATGGGAGTACGCGGCAAAATCCGCCGTAAAAGGACTAGACGGCGGACGCCTTACAAAAATGATTTTGAAACAAAACTCCAATCCGCCCGCGGAAGCCGGACTTTGGGAATGGTGCGCGGACCCGTTTGTTCCACTGTATTTTTTGAAAGCCGGCGCTTTAAGCGTAGATGCCATAGGTTCACCAAAACGAAGCGTTAGGGGAGGTTCTTGGGTAAACCCGCCCGGAACAGTAACGCCGGAAACACGAGCGGGGCTTTTACCATCCTCCTGCTCGCCTTTTGTTTCATTCCGGCCTGTCATAGCGCGGGAATAGGGATTACAGTAATGGCCGGAAAAATTATAGCCGTTAACCGCAAAGCGCGTTTTGACTATACGGTTGACGAGACCTATGAATGTGGAATAGAACTGCTGGGGACAGAAGTTAAATCCATTCGGGATGGAAGAATATCGTTTCCAGACGCATGGGCGGAAATTGTGAACGGCGAAGTCTGGCTCAACTCATTTTTAATCGCCGAAAATCCGTTTTCATCGATATTTAACCACGAGCCGGCGCGTAAAAAACGATTGCTGCTGCATAAACAAGAAATCAAACGACTTAACCGCAAAGTAGAAGAGAAAGGCTTTACCCTTATACCGCTGTCGTTCTATTTAAAAAACGGCAGAGTCAAAGTTGAATTAGGAATCTGCAAAGGAAAAAAACTCTACGACAAACGAGCGGGCATAAGGGAACGGGACCTAAACCGTGACATGGAACGTGAATTCCGCCGCGGCAGGTAAACCCGCTTTCTTTGTAATCGTCCGCAGACACATGGGCTATACGGATTAAATACCTGTATTTTTGGTAATGTGCTAAACTTGTTGTAACTATTCAGCGTGGGGGGGGGGGGGCTATTTGCCGACCCCTCGCTACAGCCCCGCACTCCGTCCCGGTGGTGGTTTGATTCCCCGATAACAAATGTGCCGGATAGTTACCAATAATTTTAGGACACAACCGTATTTTTACAGGTGTTTCTTCAAACGCCATAAAAAATCGCGCGGTTTAATAACAGATTTTACAAGCAAATTACTTTCACCCGGAATTTGCGCCAGACGAAATATAAGAATCCGTGTTCAATAATTACAGCCGATATAGCATAATAGATAGCATATATTACAAAAGTAGGCGTGTTTATGGGATACAGCACAACTCGGCGATTCCGATTTCGGGAAAATTCAAAGTTTTATATGGTTTCGAAAGTGTATTAGCGGCGCTTTTTTCATTTTGGGCGCATTTTCGCCTGCCTGTGGCAGGCGAAAACCGCGCTTTGCGGGGCTACGCGCTTTCGCGCTCCGGCCACATCGCCCCCGCAGGGGGCGCCGTGTCTTGCTGCGCAACCCCTACAATCGCTTGCGCGTCGCAAGCGCATACGCGCTTGCTTAGTCAAAACCGCTTTCAGCGGTTTTGAGTTCAAGTTTGTAAACTTGGAAATGTTTTTCATATTTGAAATC
>JAITDS010000174.1 GCA_031282435.1 Spirochaetaceae bacterium | reverse complement strand
CCCCCCCACACCCCACACACGCCCCCCACCAACAAACCAATGCGCCGGGGCGGGGGGGGGGCCCCACATTAGGGTCTCCATGCCCGATGCGGACGTATATTTAGAGGCGCAATACGGCGAGTTTACCGCGTCAAGCGACGCGAATCTGTCTTCAATAACCATTTACCGCGAAGGCGGCGGCGACGAAGTCCTGCCTTCAATCGAAATCCAAGACAACACTAATACATATACTGCGACAGTTCCATACCAAACCAGCGTGATTCGAATCGGGGCGGAAACAAGCGATATTATGGCTGTTCCAAGCCTTAGCGACGACTGGAATTTTCTGGAAGACGACATACCCCTCACGGAAGGCTCAAATAATTTTGATATAACGGTTACGGCAAGCGATAATTCCTCATCCAAAAATTACAAACTGATAGTGATACGTCTGCCGGATCTTTCGCTTTCCGAATTAAAAATTGAATATCCCGGCGATGATGATGAATCAGCGGTAAACTCGCCGGAAATCCTGCCGCCTGAGCTTGATAAAAGCAAGACAACCCAGTCTGTAGCGGTAAAAAAGCCGGAAATAGTACTAAAGGCGTTGGCAAACAATGATTTTGCGGAACTAAGCGGCGATATTGACAAAGTTCTTAGCGCCGGTACCGGAAGTTTCAAGACATATAAGGTAACGGTAAGCGCCGCCGCTCCGGACGGCAGCCGCTATAGTCAAGAGTATAGAGTAAACGTGATTCATGCCGAAAACGGCGAGATACCCGGCAACGCTATGCTTATGGTAACTTTGGAGTACAACTATACCGACTCTCCTAAAGGCGGAGTTCACAGAATAATCAAAGTACCTTTAGTCGGAGATACCGGAGATTCGGCTTTTCTAACGGAGGAACTGGCGGCGGAAAACGATAACGTCTTGCGCCTTAACTACAAGTTTGACGGCTGGTACGAAAGCCCTTCGGGAGGAACGAAGTTTAATCCGGCCATACCTATAAACTCGGCAAAGACACTGTACGCCCACTGGAAAGCGGTGGAGTACACCCTTACATTCGACTATAACTATCCCGCAGGTATAGATGCCGTTACCGAAATCGAGCCTGCTCCGCTCGAAATAAAGGCGGACTGCGAGAGCGCGTTTACACGTCCGGCTGACCCGTCGCTTACGAATTATAATTTTACCGGCTGGTTTACAAGGGAAACGGGCGGGGAAGAGTACCTTTTCCCCGAATATTTAACGGAAAACCGGACTATATACGCGCGCTGGCAGGGTAAACCCTACACGGTTCGTTTTGATGCCGGGGAAGGCGCAAACGAACCGCGAGAGCAGTCCGTTACCATAACTTATCCGCAGACGGCGGCTACCCCTCAATATACGCCCGTAAAACAGGGACATGGTTTTGCCGGATGGTTTAGCGCGGAGCAAGACGGCGAGGCGTTTGCTCCTTACGTTCCAAGCGGGAACGACGACGTATGGTACGCGCACTGGAATGCGGGCGCCGTTACGCTTACGCTTGACTCCAATTACGCGGGCGGCAATACGGTTTACAAAAATCCCGCATACGGCAATCCATTGAGCTTAGGCGCGGACGACAGACCTTCGCGGACGAATTACAAGTTTACCGGCTGGTACGACAATCCTAACGTCGGCCAGCAGTACGGGAATTCGGAGGGCGAATACACGTTCCCCGCTTACACGGGAGCGCCCGCGGTGCTGTACGCCCATTGGGAAGGTGAGAAATACAAACTTACTCTGATTAACGAAAACGGAAGCGGCGGGCAAACAACAGCTTCTTCTATACCGGAAAATTATCCCGGAGTGATTACGCTGCCAAGCCCCGTAAGAACAGGGTATGACTTTGACGGCTGGTTCACGGAAAATAACGGCGGCGGAACAAAGTATAACGGCGGCTATGTTTTTACCGCTTACGACGGGACACCGGCGCAGTTGTACGCCAAATGGGTAGAAAAAAGCAGTTCTCTAACGCTTAATCCCAACGGCGGAACAACCCTGTCCGGAAAAGGGACGGTAAGCGCGCCTTATGGCCAAACGCTGAATGTAACAGCGGCATATAAACCAACGCGGAACGGATGGACGTTTACAGGCTGGTACGACCAGCCTGCGGGCGGCAATTTAAAAAGCGCGGACGACGACACCGTAACTATCGACAATTATACGGGGGAACCGTCAGTGTTGTACGCCCATTGGGAAACGCCTGATCTTTTAACGCTTACGTCAGTTACGGTAAAATACGGCGCTAATACAACATCTCAAACGCCAAGCAAAACCGGCGATACGTGGACATATTCACTGCCAAGTTTTACCGATTATATTTCGGTAAGCAACGCGGTGGCGGTGGGGACGGACATAACGCCTACGGTAACATTGTCTAAAACGTCTACCACCAGTTTAAGCGACACGATTACCGCTACTGTAAAAGGCAAGAAACTGACAAAAACATATACGCTAAAATTTACGCTAAAAAGCGCGTATGATACAGCTATGGCCACAGGCGGGGATATATCGTATGTAAAAAGCGGTTCCGGAGCGAGCGCGACATGGGAAGAAATACATAAATTCAAATCCAGTGATACGTTAGCGTTCAGGAGCGGCAGAAAGCCAAGCGGTCTTACGGCGTGGGTGCTTGCCGTTGGCGGCGGCGGCGGCGCGGGCAGCGCAAGCTATCCTTCCAGCGGCGCGGGCGCCGGCGGAATGGTAGAAAACACTTCGTACACCCTTAGTAGTAACAGTTATACTGTTACGGTCGGCGCCGGAGGCGCGGGCGGTAATGGATCGGACGGCTCGAACGGCGGAAGCTCAAAGTTTGGCAGTGATATTGAAGCCAAAGGCGGCGCCGGCAGCGATAGGCGGGAAAGTTCCAGCCAACCCGCCGGCAGAACGGGCGGGTCATCCAGCGGAGGTTCTTCTTCGCCAGTACCGAATGTAGGCAAAGGCGGCACTTTGTACGGTAATAAAGGCGGAACCAATTCTAACACCGATAATTACGCCAGCGGCGGCGGCGGAGCCGGTGGAGCGGGATCGGCAGGGTCATGCAAGAGTAGTTCCAGCGTTGCCGGCGCTGGTAGAAGTTCCGACATTACCGGCGACAGTGTAACTTATGCCAGAGGCGGGGGCATAGCCTACGATGCCCAAAACGACTCGAATGTACAGGGAACATCCGGCGCGGCAAATACCGGAAACGGCGGCGGCGGCGCTTGGAATAATGCGGGCGGCTCAGGCGGCAGCGGCATTGTCGTGGTACGCTTCAATTTTACCGATTAAAGGTAAAGCGATTCCGTTTTCGGGAGGATTCAAGGTTTTACATGGCAATGGCAACATAGTATCAGAGGCTCTTTTTTCATTGTCGGGCGCATTTTCGCCTGCGGCAGGCGCGCCTGCCGCAGGCGAAAACCGCGCTTTTCGGGGCTGCGCTATCGCTCCGGCCACACCGCCCCTACGGGGCGCCGTGTCTGCTCCGCACCCCTACAATCGCTTGCGCTGTATAAAAGCGATATGTTTGATAAACTTAGAAATGTTTTTAATATTTGAAACCGGAATTGCTGTTAGAACGACACACCTGTCAAGGCGAGCGCATATCAATTTATAATTTCTTACAAGATAAAGAATTAGCTCATTTGGATTATTTCGCGCGAGGTTTTATAATTCTTTGCGGGATAATGAGATACGATTTTATACGCGCTCACCCCGCACACCTATTGTATTAGCTTGATGCAATATGCTAGACTGTAAACGGTCTAATTTTATTTATTAAGGAAGTCACTCATGAAACTATTTACCCTGCCCCTTTTGATGGGGGCGCCCCAAGGCGCGGGAGCGCCGCCTCCAAGCGGTATGGAGCAGCTTATATCCTTTGCCCCGTTTATACTAATAATCGCGATTTTTTATTTTCTGATAATACGCCCGCAGAATAAAAAGCAAAAAGAAACCCAGAAGATGTTAAGTGAACTTAAAAAAGGCGATAAAGTTGTTTCAATAGGCGGAATACACGGCACAATCGCGGCCGTTAAAGACAGTTCGATACTTTTAAAAGTGGACGACAATGTTAAAATAGAATTAAGCCGAAACGCGATAGCTTCCGTTACTAATACCGCTAAAGAAGAAAAACCGGAAGCTCAAATTGAGGAGAAAAAGCCTGACACGGCCGAGACTTCATCATGAGTAAACGGTATAGATTTATCATAATTCTGTTGACCATCGCTATATGCGCCGTTTTTTTGGCCCCTACTGTGCGCTGGTATTTTATGATACCCGCGCAAGATAAAATTATCGCGCTGGGCTCGCGGGAACAGATTAAAAACTATGCCTCGCGAAAAGCGACGGTCGACCTTGAACGTGTCATAGCCGCCGCCCGCGCCGGTTCTGACGTGCCAGACGACTTGGATTTTTTTCTTAAAGAAG
This sequence comes from Spirochaetaceae bacterium, assembly GCA_031282435.1. GTDB lineage: Bacteria > Spirochaetota > Spirochaetia > Treponematales > Breznakiellaceae > JAIRMY01. The sequence continues at coordinate 6,814 of JAITDS010000174.1, read as the reverse complement.
CAAAAAAAATAAGCAAATCTGAAAAATCCGCATCCCCTAAGAAATGGGACGCGGCGGCCGCGCTTGGCGTTTTTGCCGACAGAAATGAAGCGCGCGGCGTACTTGAAGATTACTACCGGAATTCGGTTTTTGCGTTAAAAAACCTGCAAAAAAATGCGGTACAGCTTGGATTGGATCTTTCCGGCGGTTTATCCATTGTCCTACAGGCTAACCTAAACGCTTACGAAGAGCGGCTTGGCCGGCCTCTTAGCGATGAAGACCGGAACAGCGCCATAGCGCAGGCGCTCGAAGTGCTGAATAACCGTATAGACCGTTTCGGCCTTACGGAACCGGTGATAAGACGGCAAGGCGTGGATCAAATATATTTGGAAATACCCGGTACCGCGGATCCCGAGCGCATCAACGATATTGTTATGGGGAAGGGCAGTCTTACATTCCAAATGGTTGATTCTGAAGCGCTGGCCGCGTTTAACAGCTATTACCAGACTTATCCCGGTACAACCTTTGACGGACAGGGAAATCTTGTTGACCCTTCAATAATTCCTAACGATTGTGTTGTGCGCGGTGTTTATACAAAAGATAGATACGGGATTGATGAATTTACCGGGTACACGGTAATTAAAAGACAGATTGCTTTGGACGGCAACCATATAAAAGACGCGCGCGCCAGCCGTGACAGCTTGGACGGCAAACCTGAAGTTAGTTTTCAGCTTGATGCCGAAGGCGCGGATATATTCTATAAACTCACATCCGCCAATATAGGCAGACAACTTGCTACAGTCTTGGACGACAGGGTTCGCTCACAGGCGACAATACAGAGCGCTATCAGCGACTCAGGCCGTCTTACCGGTTTTAGCGCGGAAGAATCCAACAACCTTGCCATGATACTGCGTTCCGCCGCGTTGCCCGTAGAGCTAGAGGTAGCGAATCAGCAGACTATAGGCGCTTCAATGGGCGAGGATACGATTTACCGGGGACTTTACGCGCTTTTAGGCGGTCTTGCCGCTGTTATGGTGTTTTTGCTGCTGTTTTACAAGGCATCCGGCGTGAACGCCGTTGTCGCTCAAATTTTTAACATTTTTATAATGTTCAGCATACTGTCCGCGTTTAATTTTACGCTCACGCTGCCAAGTATCGCGGGGTTCATCCTGACGGTAGGCATGGCGGTTGACGCTAACGTAATTATTTTTGAGCGCATAAAAGAAGAGTTGTTGTTAAAAAAGACGCGCAAAGCGGCGGTGGAAGCCGGCTTTAACAAGGCGTTCTGGGCGATTATGGACGCGAACATAACCACGTTCATAGCCGCTCTGTTTTTGTCGCAGTTAGGCGTAGGCCCGATTCAAGGTTTTGCGGTAAGTCTTGCGATTGGCGTATTTTCGTCCGTGTTCACCGCTCTGTTTGTGTCGCGTTTGATATTCGATTTCGGCACTGACGTTCTGGGCAGCAAGAAAGTTTCAATAAGCTGGAGGATAAAATAATGAAGCGCATCATTCCATTTTCTAAATATTTCCTTGCGGCGGCGATATTTTCTTTGATTCTTGTCGGGACGGGAGTTGTAATTTATATAGTCAAGGGCGGTTTTAACCTGGGCATTGATTTTAAGGCCGGTCTTATACAAGAAATTCAGATTGCGCCCACCGCATTCAATATTGCATACAACGGTGAGAATAACGCGACTGTGTCTTTTACCCGCAACGGTATGGATGTGGTAATTTCAGGATCTGCTACGGACGGCGCGACTTATAGCTTTAGTTTTAGCGATTACGCTACGCTCGATAGTTTAACGGATGCCCTTAACAACACGATTGAAGATATAGATATTGAAGTTTTCGCGCCCGGCGATGTGAATACCGGGTGGTTTTTACAGAACGCGCACGGGAATCCTCAAATAAACACACAGCCTTACGTTATACATTATCTTGAACCGAACGCTCCGGCAATTGAACTTTCCGATGTACGCGGCAGTCTTGATCAGTTTGGCAATGTGTCCGTGCAGGTTCTTGGAAATCCTTCCGACCGCCATTTTTTAATCCGTATAGACGAGAGCGAAGACTCCGAACTTCACGGAACCACTGTTGGAGTTAGCTCCGACGCTATAGTCAGCGCCCTTGAAGCCGACTTTGGACAAGGAATGATAGTTGTAAACCGCTCGGACTTTGTTGGTTCGCGGTTTTCCAAGCAGTTAGCGGAACAAGCGGGAATCCTTATGCTTCTTACTCTTTTACTCATCCTGATATACGCCTCTATACGGTTTAGACCGCAGTTCGCGGTAGGCGCGGTTATAGCTATAATTCACGACGCGCTGATAATGGTTGCGTTTATTACATGGACTAGGATGGAATTCAATACGACAACTATAGCTGCGATACTAACAATTTTAGGTTATTCGATAAACGATACGATAGTGGTCTTTGACCGTATACGTGAATCACGCCGTTTGTACCCGGAGGATAGTTTCAACAAAACGCTTGACCGTTCAATAACGGAAACATTGGGGCGTACAATAATAACGACGTTTACGACCATGCTCGCCGTGCTTTCGCTATATATATTCACGTCAGGTTCAATGAAAGATTTTGCGCTTGCGCTGCTTGTCGGTATGATATCCGGTGTTTATTCCACCATATTTATAGCCTGCGGATTCGCCGCTTTTTGGGAAAAATATATTAAAAAAGAGCTTCGTGGCGATGCGGCGCAGGCGGTGAAAGCGGCCGGAGCGTAACTCCATGCGGGTTGTTATACTGGCAGGCGGGTTGGGAACCCGCCTGTCTGAAGAAACGGATCTGCGGCCTAAGCCTATGGTTGAAATAAACGGGCGGCCTATACTTTGGCATATAATGAAGATATATGCCCATTGGGGTTTTACCGACTTCATTGTTTTGACGGGCTATAAATCTCATATTATCAAAGATTTTTTTATAAACTATTATACACGTTATTCGGATATTACAGTTGATATGCTGAATAACGCGGTGGAACTTCACAAAACACGTACCGAGCCGTGGAAAGTTACCCTGCTGTACACCGGTCCCGACACTATGACCGGCGGCAGACTGCTGAGGGCGCGGGAATATATTGGTGATGAACGTTTCCTTTTGACTTATGGGGATGGCGTGAGCGACGCGCCTATACCCGACATTATCGAATATCATGAAAAAATGGGGAAAATCGCGACTCTTACGGCTGTTCAACGCGCCGGACGCTTCGGCAGTATAGCGATAGCGGCGGACGGTACGATAAACACTTTTGAGGAAAAGCCGCAGGGAGACGGCGCATGGATAAACGGCGGGTTTTTTGTTATGGAAAACGCTGTTTTTGACTATCTTAAAAACGGCGATATGACGATTCTTGAACGGGAGCCGCTTGAAACCCTTGCAAAGGAAGGCCAGCTTAACGCATACAAACATTACGGTTTTTGGAAGTGCATGGATACTTTGCGTGATAAAAATGAATTAAAAGATTTATGGCTTTCCGGCAAGGCTCCTTGGGCTGTTTGGTTGTAATTGTATGAATATGGATATACTTGAAAAGAAATGCGTTGTAAGCGCGGTCGATGTAGGAACGGATAGAAACATAAAACCTTCCGCCCTGTTCGACTTTTTTCAAAACGCTACCACCGAGCATGGCGATGATTTAGGCGTCGGCTTGGACATGATGCTTAAAAACGGGCAGGCTTGGGTGCTTTCGCGTTTTTCGGTTTTAATTGAAAGGCGTCCGCGGTTTAACGAAACTTTGACCATTAAGACTTGGCCGCAGGGCTTTCAGCGTTTACTTTATATGCGTAATTACGATGTTTTGGATGACTCAGGTGTCATACTGGCGCGCGCCAGTAGTTCTTGGATTATTTTGGATATTGAACGCCGGCGACCCCTTCCTCCCTCCGCGCTTGCTGTCCCCATACCATTAAACGAAGGGCGCGTTTTTTTGGAAGGAGGCGCCCGCAGTCTTGAAAAGCGCGGCGGTTTCGTTAAAACTATGGAGCGTAAAGCTCTTTACTCCGACATCGATTTTAATGGCCATGTAAATAACGCGCGATATATTCAATGGATACAGGACGCGCTTCAAAAAGATTTTCTTAAAAATGTTATGCGGCTGCGGATTGATGTAAACTATACCGGCGAGGTTTTGTTTGACGAAACCGTGGAGATATATTCAAATCTTGTAACGCCTAATATGACTGCTCTGGAAGGCCGCAGATTGACGGATAATCAGGCCGCTTTTCGCGCCGAGATAGAAATTGACGGATAGCCGCGTTCAGAACTGTATCGTATTCTTAGATTCCGGCGCGGGCGGACTTCCTTATTTGAGCGCTTACTCCGCTTTGAATCCTAAGCCGCTTTTACTGTATGTGGCCGACAAAAAAAATTTTCCTTACGGCGAAAAAACAAAGAGCGAGCTTGTTTCGCTTCTTATTGAATTGGTGGGGCGCATAAAAAAACATTTTTCGCCCGCGTTAATAACTCTCGCCTGCAACACGGCTTCAGTATCGGCGCTCGCCGAACTTAGGGAATATTTTCCCGGCACGGATTTTGTCGGCACTGTTCCCGCCGTAAAGCCCGCACTCCTTTACAGCAAAAAAAAGCATATCGCGGTGCTTGGCACGGAACGGACGCTTGAAGACGGATATATACGGCGTATAGCGGATAATACCGCGCGCGATTGTACGATAACGCGCATTATGGCGGCGGAACTGGTCAATTTTGTCGAACATGATATTGATTATTCGGACAAAGCGGCAAGAATCGCAATGGTAAAAAAATATATTGATATGGCCCGCGAAAAAGGCGCGGACGCGCTCGTGCTTGGTTGTACTCATTTTTTGTTTTTACTGGACGAATTCAAAGAGGCGTCCGCGCCCGATATGCCGGTTTTCGATTCTATGAACGGGGTATGCGGCAGAATCGAAAATATGCTGTCCGGTAAAACAGTAATGACCGGAAAAAATTTGCTGTTTGTTACAGGTGAAGATGATGCCGGCAAACAATGGGAAACGCGCGCGGCGCGTTTCGGGCTTGATATTTTTAAGCCGCGTGATTGGGATTACGTATGACCGGACGCATTGTATCAGGTTCGCGCAATATTTTTATAGTAAAGACAGAGGAAGCCGCAATTTACGAATGTAAAATAAAGGGCAAGGTGCTAAAGGATGTTAAAGATTTTTACAACCCGCTTGCGCCGGGCGACTTAATAGAATTTGACGCAAAAACCGGCTTGATACTAGAGCTTATACCGCGCCGCAACTTTTTTACGCGCTTTAACGTTAAGGGGAATGCGCCGCAGCTTCTGGCGGCAAATGTTGACGCCATTTTCTGTGTTACAACACCCGCATCGCCGCCGTTCCGTCCTCGTTTTCTAGACCGTTTGCTGCTGCAAGCGGATGCCGCGGAAATTCCGGCGTTTATTATTTGCAATAAAATGGATCTGTTTTCATCTGTAGATAATGAAACACGGCTGGAAACCGAAAAACGTTTGTCCGATTTTGAACGTTTAGGCTATGAGGTTCTGCGTGTTTCCTTGAAAACAAATGAAGGTTTGGATTTAATAAAATCGAAGCTGGAAATGAAACCTGCCGCGCTTGTTGGCCAGAGCGGATGCGGTAAAACAAGCTTGATAAACGCGCTTATTCCGGGCGCTGAGCAAAAGACCGGTATTCTTAATCAAAAATATGACAGGGGCAATCATACTACCGTAATGTCTGTTTTATTTGAAAACAGACAGTTTAGTGTTATCGACACGCCGGGTATTCGCCGTTTTGTTCCGCAGGGCATAGCAATTGATAATGTTCAAAACCTTATGCGGGATTTTGCGCCTTTTGCCGGTAAATGCGAGTTTGGGCTTTCTTGCTCTCATCAGACCGAGTCCGGCTGTAAGGTTAAGGAAGCCGTTAAAACGGGCAAGATTCATGAGGACCGTTTTGAAAGTTTCGTCCGCATAACCGGAGAGCTTGGCAGGTTGAACAAAGCGTTATCAACGCAGTTCGTTTAGTTAAACTGCCGTTTCTTTAACATCGCGCTTTCAAAGCTCAACGCGCTTGCGCGTTGAGCCGCGCAACGGGATTGTAGGGGTGCGAAGCAGACACGCCGCCCCGTTGGGGCGGCGTGGCCTAGCCCCGAAAAGCCCGGTTTCCGGCGCGAAGCGCCGGAAATGCGCCCAAATTAAAAAAAATTGTAATATTAAATTGCGGGCGGAATTTACGAGCTCTTGACAGGGCGAGCGCATATAAATTAGGTAGCGGGTAAAAATCGTTGACAGGATATAAATGCCCTATTAAAATAAAGACTATAAATCAATAACAGAGAGGGGGGGGGTATGGTATTAACACCGGTAAAATGCCCGCATTGCGGAAGCGAAAATGTGATAAAGAACGGAACCTCGGAAAACGGCAAACAACGGGTTTCTTTGCCGTAATGAAAGTTGCGCGCACAGGACATTTATTGAAAGTTATACGAACAGGGCCTGCGACCCCGATGTTCGCTAGCGCATCTTCTTTTTAACCGTTAACGGCAGCGGGACGCGGGCAACGGCCAGGGCGCTCGGGATAGCCAAAGGCACGGTTACCGGCGCTTTGCGGAATATCGAGCCGCTTTTATGGTATGTTAATTACGGTTATATAGACGCGCACGGAAATGACGGTATTGCGGTGGAAGCGGTGTCAGTTAATGAAGCTGAAGCTGAAACGGATGAACTGTTGAGTTTTGCCGGTAATAAATCCCGTCAATACCGGCTTTGGCGGGCTATAGACCATAACACGGGCGAACCGCCGGCCTTTCATTTTGGCTCCCGGGAACACAAAAATCCAGACGGGCTGACGGCG
>JAITDS010000154.1 GCA_031282435.1 Spirochaetaceae bacterium | reverse complement strand
AGTATAATAGGACGGCGGAAACAGACGGCATGGTCTAATGAATATCTTGAACGCCTGCTCTTTCAATCTTCTTTTGCCTCTGATTCCGGATAATTTATATGCGCTCGCCCTGGGGTCAATAGGCCGTACAAACAGGAAGCGGTTCATTCGCAACGGGGTCTAATCCCCGTTGCAAACGCCGGTCTTCGACCTTAGGCGCGCTTGCGGCGAGGCGGTTCATTAGAGTTGTTCAAAAACTCTGGTTTTTGCAAGCCAAGCATGGCGGTCATGCTTGGCTTGGTCGACAAGCGCTAAAAACTTGTTCGATAGGCAACCGGCTTATTGAACAAGTCCGGTGTCTTTTACGCCGTCAACCGCGGAAAGCGCCGGACGGATGGCGTAAAATCAAACCGCTTTCATCTACAGTCTTGGGTTTGCGCTTCGCGCAAACCCAGAAAGCTCAACGCGCTTTGCGCGTTGACCCGCGCAACGGGATTGTAGGGGTGCGAAGCAGACGCGCCGCCCCCCGCGGGGGCGGCGTGGCCGGAGCGGCAGCGGAGCCCCGAAAAGCCCGGTTTCCGGCGCGGAGCGCCGGAAATGCGCCCAAATTAAAAAAATAGTTGTGGTGTAAATTGCTGATGAGGCAATTCGCCCGCTTGACTATAGTAAGAGGCCGGGCTTAAACTAGTTTATGTGTAGGCTGTTTGCGTCTATAAATCGTAAAATCGGTTTTACGTCTAATTAGCTTGTGTTTACGCTTTTGGCAAACAGAAAAATCTTAATGCGGGATTGCGGGGGCAGGACATTCACGCCTTATGCGCCCGGAAGCGGGTCAGGCTGCCTTAGCGCGGCCCTGAAAATGCGCCCAAATTCAGCGTTTATTAAGCTTATTAAACAGAGGCATATTTGAGCGACAGCGTAACAATAGTTCTCGACAGTGGAGATTTGGTTTCCGCCGTATGCGGTTCTAACGACAATAATCTAAAAGTTCTTGAACGCTCTTTAGGGGGCAAACTTGCGGTTCGCGGCAACGAAGTGCGAATGGAAGGGCTTAATGATTTAGACGCGGAACGTTTTCGCGCTGTAATGAATAACCTTATCAGCGCGGCGCGTCTTGGTGAATGGCCTTCTCCTGAGTTTGTGCAGGCTCTTGCGGGCAATTCCGAAGAACTTCCGGACGAACGCGGCACGGAACGGGCGGATGCAATTCGTTCCGCCTGCATCTGTATCCCTCATGGTTTTGGTAAAGTTTTCCCGCGAAGCGCCAATCAAGCCGAATATGTGCAAGGTATGCGTAAAAGCGAAGTTTGCTTTTGCGCCGGACCGGCCGGCACGGGTAAGACTTATCTTGCTATAGCAAACGCTCTTTCTCTTGTACTGTCAAAGAAGATTCGTAAACTGGTGTTGACGCGCCCTGTTGTAGAGGCGGGTGAAAGTTTAGGCTTTCTGCCCGGCGATCTCAGTCAAAAAATAAGTCCGTACCTGCGCCCGCTTTATGACGCTATGGAGGCGCTTATTCCTTACGAAGTTATTCACCGTTTAGAGGAAAATCGTGTTATTGAAATCGCTCCGCTTGCCTATATGCGCGGACGCAGTCTAAACGGCGCTTTTATTATTCTTGACGAAGCTCAAAATACTACAAAGGAACAGATGAAAATGTTCCTTACGCGGCTTGGACAAGGTTCTAGAGCGGTAATAACAGGAGACGTTACTCAAATTGATTTGCCAAAACATATATATTCAGGCTTATTACACGCTCTTTCTATTCTTAAAGATGTAAGCGGTATTCATTTCTCTTACCTTAATACTGCGGATGTAGTTAGAAACCCGCTTATTAAAAAGATAATCCAGGCATATAATCATGAAGAAAAATAATAATGAAGAACAGATTGATTTTGTAACATCCGCTATGGACGCTGTAAAAGCAACCGGCTTCTCAAAGAAGCAGGTTGCGGCGGCGATAATATCGTTTGTCATTTCCGCCGGACTTTTCCTTTCCAATAAAAATTACAGCGTTAATACGTTTATTGGCCGCTCTCTTTTATTTTTACTGTATTTCTTATTTTTTATTTTCTTTACCGGACGCCGTTTTTCGGGCTTGCTTGGGCGGCGGCGCACAGAAGTGGAGGTTATTTTACTATCCATTTTAAGCGCCGTTTATTTTATCGCTGTCTTTTTTGTCAGGGATATGACTTTATTCAACTCTTATATGCCTGTGTCAATTATCCTGCCGTCCGCTCTTATTGTAATGCTTATTTCTTTGTCCATTGACACTCGTTTGGGCATGACTGTCGCGCTGATTCTTCCGCTGGGCGCTTTCATATCAGGCTGTATAGATATGTATTCGTATATCGTGGCGCTTGCTTCCAGCGCGTCAAGTGCCCTTTCTTTACGCGGCGCGCGCCGGCGGATGGATATGGTTAAAGCCGGCTTGATTATCGCCGTTGTAAATATTGTTGCTGTTATATCGGTTTTGATGCTTCAAAACTGTCCTTTTAGAATGTATTTGTATATTTTGGCGCTGGCCGCGGTGAACGGTGTCGCGTCCGGGATGCTTGTTCTTGGTATTCTCCCTATTATTGAAAACGCGCTGCATCTTGCCACTACTTTTAGATTGATTGAATTACTCGATACGGGAGCGCCGGTGTTAAGGCGGCTGGAAAATTCCGCTCCGGGTACTTACAGTCATTCGATGATGGTTGCCAATCTCGCGGAAACCGCCTGCAACGAGATAGGGGGTAATTCTTTGCTTGCGCGGGTAGGCGCTTATTATCACGATATTGGCAAGATAGATCATCCTGAATACTTTGTCGAAAATCAAAAACTTTACAACAAGCATAATGAATTAAATCCCCGTCTTTCCGCTACGATTATTCGCAGTCACGTTAAGCTTGGCATCGAAAAAGCGCGGGCTATCGGCCTGCCTAACGATGTAATCAGCATAATCGCGGAACATCACGGCGATTCTTTAATTAAGTGGTTCTATAATGCGGCGCGTGAAAAAGAGGGGGAGGTGAATATGGAGGACTTTTGTTATCCGGGTAATCCGCCGCGTTCCCGCGAATCTGCCGTTGTAATGCTTGCCGATGTTACGGAGGCCGCGACCCGTACGCTGGAAAAGCCGACTGTGGCGCGTCTTGAAAAGTTTATCAACGATTTATTTACAGACAAATACACAAGCGGCCAGCTTGCCGAATCCGCTCTTACATTCCGCGATTTAGAAACAATAAAATCTTCTTTTGTCCGTGTGCTTGTCGGCTTCTATCATTCCCGTATAGAGTACCCCAAAATCACCACTGCCGCATCCTAATTCACCAACCGGTTACCAGCGGGCATCCACACTCCTACCCTCCCCTGTTTTTGCAAACCATACTTGGCTTACGGAAACTTCAGTTTCCGAACAACTCTATTGAACAAGTCCGTTGACTTTTCGTATGGTTTGATTTTGACGTGAGGCACGGCCCCCGCTATGGTTTAATTTTATTCGCAGTGGGGTCTAATACCCCGCCCTTTAGGGCGGTTCGAGTTGGCAACGCCAAATAAAAAATGGTAGTAGACCCCACAGTTAAATAATTTCCTTACAGAACGAACCACGTA
>JAITDS010000145.1 GCA_031282435.1 Spirochaetaceae bacterium | reverse complement strand
CGCTAAAGCGGCGCAAAAACCGCGCTTTCCGCTCCAATTAAACAGGACGGCGCAAAACGCCGTCCTGTTTAATTCCGCTTCAATCGCTTGCGCGGCTCAACGCGCTGAAAGCGCGTTGAGCAAATCAAAACCGCTAAAGCGGTTTTGATTTTACGGAGTTTGCACGGAACGCAAACCCCGGACATGGCGGCAAAGCAGTTTTTTTTCAACAATTCATGCCTCTTTTGTTTCTAAAAACTTGTTCGATAAGCAAGCGGATTACCGAACAAGTCCAACAGTCTTAACTAAATTTCCAATTTTATGTATCCTATTACTAAAGATGAACAAAATACTCTTTGAAAAAATAATGGAAGCGTTTTCGTCGGTACTGCCTATAACAATTATAGTATTGATTTCAAGCGTTGTATTTGTCCCGATGCCCTCCGGTACTATACTAATGTTTTTATTAGGCGCCGCGATGCTTGTGGTTGGAATGGGTTTTTTTACATTGGGCGCGGATATGGCGATGATGCCGATGGGAGAAGGTATCGGTGTTCAACTCACAAAAACGCAGAATCTTTTGCTTGTAATACTGATAAGTTTTTTTATGGGTGTTGTTATCACAATTGCCGAACCGGACTTACAAGTTCTAGCGCAGCAGGTGCCATCTATACCGTCCTTTACTCTAATATTAACCGTAGGCATTGGCGTAGGCGCGTTTCTTATTATAGCGGTTCTCCGCATAATGTTCAAAATACCGCTGTCAATACTTCTAATAGGAGGGTATATATTAACCTTTATACTCGCGTGCTTCACCCCTCCGAATTTTATACCGGTAGCCTTCGATTCCGGCGGCGTAACGACCGGTCCTATAACGGTGCCGTTCATACTGGCAATGGGTTTAGGCGTTGTATTGATACGCGGCGATAAAGGCTCGCAGGACGACAGTTTCGGACTAGTCGCGCTTTGTAGTATAGGCCCGATAATGGCGGTCATGGCTCTGGGTATGATTTTTAACCCTTCCGGCGCGGATGTCGAAGCCCACACAATTCCGGAAGCCGCGACCTCGCGCGATGTGATACGCAGTTTTTTAACGGAAATTCCGCATTACGCAAAAGACGTAGTTATAGCGCTCGCCGCGCTGGTGTTTTTCTTTGTGGTTTTCCAGCTAATCTCAAACCGCTATAAAAAACACCAGCTTAAACGTATCGCTGTGGGCTTTCTTTACACACTAATAGGGCTTTTGGTTTTTTTAACCGGCGTAAATGTCGGCTTTATTCCCGTGGGACTGCTTTTAGGCACCGAGATGGCGGCATCGCCCCAACTCCGCTGGCTGTTGATTCCGCTGGGAATGATAATAGGCTACTTTATAGTAATGGCGGAACCGGCTGTTCACGTCTTAAAAAAACAAGTCGAAGACATATCTTCCGGCTCTATACCGCAAAACTCTCTGGCGCGCACTCTTGCGATAGGGATGGCCGCCGCACTCGTTCTTACAATGACACGCATACTGCTGGGCATCCCGCTGATGTATATACTAATACCCGGCTATGTGATTGCGCTCGTTCTTACATTCTTTGTGCCGCGCATATTTGTAGGAATAGCGTTTGACTCAGGAGGCGTATGCTCCGGCCCGATGACCTCAACATTCCTGCTGCCGCTGGCTATGGGTGTTTGCGCGGGAGCAGGCGGCGACATGATGAAAGACGCTTTTGGCGTTGTCGCCCTTGTCGCCCTTACCCCTCTCGTGGTTATTCAATTGATGGGGCTTGCTTCTAAAATCAAGATGAAGAAAACGGCCGCCGGAGCAGGGCCTATGGACGCGAAAGCGGCAGGCAAGATTATCGTTTATCCGGAGGTTGACTATTAAAATGAGCGATGAAAAAAAACCGCCTGTCCTAAAGCTGGCGGTGTTTATCGTTGACTGGAGTAAAATAAAAGTTATCAGTACGATATTCAATCAAAGTAATGTGCGCTACCACTTTATGTGTAAAGGACAGGGAACCGCTAGTTCCGAGGTCCTTGATATACTTGGAATAGGCGCGACTCCCAAGGCGGTTATACTCTGCTTGGAGTACGATATATTAGCCCCTTCCCTGCTTAGCGAAGTAGGACAGAAGCTCGGGCTCAACCAGCCCGGAACCGGCATAGGTTTTTCGACGCCGATTTCGGCTATAAATGAACTTGTGCTAAATTCGATAAATGACAGTGTTGCCGCCGGCAAAAGCGCTGAAGTTTATGCGGAAAAGAAGGAAACTATGGAAAAAGATGAGAAGCAAGCGGAAAGAAAATTTGACCTTATTATCGCTATTTTGAACCAAGGTTACAGCGATGAGTTTATGACGGAGGCGCGGGATGCCGGTGCCGGGGGCGGCACCGTTATCAATGCGCGCGGTCTTTTAAAGTCAGGCCCGTCAAAAATATTCGGCATATCGATACAAAACGAAAAAGAAATCATCCTAATTTTGACAACACGCGAAAAGAAAGAACCAATAATGGAAGCGGTAAGTAAATCACACGGTTTAGCCTCTAAAGCGGAAGGCATTATTTTTTCTGTTCCCGCAGGCAATATAATTGGTATAGACCTGCATTAGTATGAACAAATGACATCATCGCCGGACACATTTTTAATCTTTGTACAACAGCTTATAAATGGTCTTTCTTTAGGCAGTATATACGCGCTAATCGCTCTGGGTTATACAATGGTGTACGGCATAGTTCTTTTAATAAACTTTGCCCACGGCGATATACTTATGGTGGGCGCTTACGCCGGATACTTCGTGCTGACATCGCTAGGCGTTTCGCCGCTGTCCATAATTTTTGCCTTCATGTTTTCAATATTTGTATGCTCTATACTCGGAGTTGTGATAGAACGCTTTGCTTACAGGCCGTTGCGTTCAGCCCCGCGTCTTAATTCGCTCATCACGGCGATAGCGGTTTCGCTTATTCTGGAGAACGGAGCGCGGGTTTTACCGTTTATAGGCGCAAATCCGCGTCAATTTCCACGACCGGATACTTATAACATTGAGCTGGGGCGCGTTTCAATCTCAAACATACAAATAATTGTTATCGTTGTATCCGCCGCGCTTATGATAGCGCTCAACTATATCATAACATACACAAAACGCGGAAAAGCGATGAGGGCGGTCTCGTTTGACGGGCAGGCGGCAAGTCTAATGGGTATTTCCGTAGACCGCACAATCTCGTTTACATTCGCTTTGGGTTCCGCGCTGGCGGCGGCGGGCGGCATACTTTTCGCTTTCGCTTATCCGCAAATTTCGCCTTTGATGGGCGTTATGCCCGGTCTTAAAGCCTTTGTCGCGGCGGTGCTTGGAGGCATAGGTTCCGTCCCCGGCGCAATGCTGGGCGGCATCACGCTGGGCATTGCCGAAACCCTCACAAAAGGTTTCATATCCTCACAGTACGCCGATGCCGTATCATTCTCCATTCTAATAATCATACTACTGGTTAAGCCGTCCGGAATACTTGGCACAAAGGCAAGAATCAAAGTTTAACAGAAGCAATATGAAAGTCCTTGTGTACGGCTCTCTAAATATAGATATGGTTTTCGCGGTAGACCACATAGTTTTACCCGGCGAAACCATATCGAGCGCCTCTTTTGCGCGGAACGCGGGCGGTAAGGGCGCGAATCAGGCGGCGGCTATGGCAAAGGCGGGGCTTAACGTATTCATGGCGGGGAAAATAGGCAGGGATGGGGAATTCCTTCTTCAACACCTTCATTCCTACGGCGTGGATACTCATAAAGTGTCCGTATACGGTGGAAGTACCGGCAACGCGCTGATACAAGTGGATAAAAACGGACAGAATTCCATCGTTCTTTATGCGGGCGGCAATGGTGAAATCCGTCCGCATGAAATTGAAACAGCGGTAGCATCATTTAATTCAGGTGATATTATCGTCATGCAAAATGAAATTTCCCGCGCAAAAGATATAATCATCGCGGCTAAAAAACGCGGTATGAAGATATACTTAAATCCGTCTCCTTACAACGAAAAGATTGACGGCCTGCCGCTGGAACTTGTTGATTGCTTTTTTGTTAACGAGTTGGAGGGCGCGTCTCTTGCCGCTATGCCGAAAAACTATCCTTTCACAGAGATACTGGACGGGCTTACTCTACGCTTCCCTAACGCCGAAATAATACTTACCGCAGGTAAAAACGGCGCTTACTACGGATTTGGCGGCATGAGGGAATACGCCGCCATCGTTGACGCGCCTGTCGTGGATACGACAGGCGCCGGCGATACGTTTACCGGATACTTTATTGCCGCGCGAGCCAAAGGTTTTGACATTCGCAACGCTCTAAAAACAGCCTCGAAAGCCGCGTCAATAACCGTTTCCCGTAAAGGCGCTATGGACTCCGTCCCCTTCGCTAAAGAGGTTTTTTCATAACTTGCATTGCGCCAAAATGAACCTCCTCGCCCTAAAGGGCGAGGTATCTCGTAAGCGTTGCCTGTCTTGACGAGGTTCAATCGGGAACGACGGCGAAGCCAATACAGGAGACGGCGGTTCAGGCATTGTCATAGTCCGCTGGAAATACGCTACTGAATAACCGTGATTAAGGGTCCGTGAATGGCGCGGACTGGAAAATCACAGGAGGGCCGCCGCACGGCGGGCGGGAAGCAGAGTCAACGCGCCGCCCGGCGGCCCGCGCAAGCGATTGTAGGGGTTGCGAAGCAAGACACGGCGCCCTACGGGGGCGGCGTGGCCGGAGCGCGAAAGCGCGCAGCCCCGAAAAGCGCGGTTTTCGCCTGCGGCATCTGCCGCAGGTGAAAATGCGCCCAAATTCTTCAAAGAAGTCGAATTTAAGCATATTTCCCCGTTAGTCAAGACCCTCATTTTTGCAAACGGCAAAGGAGTGAGGCCACTGGTGGCGGGCTGGCCGCAGTCTACAGTAGCGTATGCCAAGCGCTTTTTTCGGACCCGAAGGCAGGGAGTGAAACCCGCTCCGGGTATGCTACCGCGTAGCGGACTTAAAACCCGCTGGCGGGCTGGCGGGGGGGCGGGGGGGGGGGGGGGGGTAACCAAGGAAATATTTTACAACGCGTTGGTATTGTTTTTGGGGTTTTTTAGGCGGGTTATTTTTTTTAATGGGACCGGCCGGCCGGCGC
>JAITDS010000084.1 GCA_031282435.1 Spirochaetaceae bacterium | reverse complement strand
CCAACTACTAAAAGTGCCGCCTAACGTATATTTAACATTTCCGGAACCTAGAATAAGGTTGCCGCCACCAAACGTAACAACGAAAGTTCCCGCGCTGGAGTTACTTTGGTTAGCGCCGGCGCTACCGGCATCCTTAATAGCGAGAGTACCCGGAAGCGATATCGAACCTAGTGTGAACGATCCCGCATATGCGAAAGTCTCCGCCGTCCCAACGCCGATGGCCTTAACATCACCGGGATTACCACTATCGTACAACAAAACGGCCGGTGTACCGGTGATGGCGGCCAGTGATACTATATTATCATTATTAACATATAGAGTGCCTACGCTTCCGGCCTCATAAGTTATAGTGCCGGCCGCCAATGTTCCGCCTACTCCGGTTGGTCCTAATAGCGCGTTCCTAATAACTTTAAACGCTGCTACCGTACCGGATACAAGGCTTAGAGAAGCGGCGCTGATATTTAATGTTTTTGGGCCACTTGTATAAGTTTTACCGTCATAATCCGCGACAGCCTTGACTGTAACACTTATATCATAAGATGATGCGTCGGTCAAAGTACCTACTAAATATGTTGTAGGAATTGTAACGGAACTGTTACCACTACTGGTCATATTAGCCACACTAAAATCAATATTGATCCCACTACTAAGAGGAGCGGTTGCGTTAAAGCGTAGTTTATATGACGTACCATCATAGTATTTCCCCCCGCTTATAACAAAATTTATATTACCATCAGCATTAATCGTATAATTTTGGGCAATATTAGTTCCCAAATTCTTTATTAGGTTATCAACCGCTTCTTGATACAAAGGCCCCAGATCCGGGGTATCCGGTTCATCTTCTTTAGTGGGGCAAGCAAAGAAAAGAGCGCAAACCATTAGTAGGGCGCAAAAACAACTTAAATTTTTAATATTCCGCATAAATCCTCCAAAACTATTTTTATACACAATCCTTATTATATATCGGCTATTTCGGTTGTTAATATATCAAATATTTTTTCACGCGTCTACTCTGCGGCGGCTGTTGTGTTTGGCGTTTTTCAAAACTTTAGGCCTTGTCCCGGCGCGTTTTTTGCTTCGCGGCGGCGAAGAAAAAAACGAGACTCCGCGCCGCAAGCGCAAATTCTGTGCGGCGGGTAAAATACTTTCTTGTATGAATGATACGCCGCTTTTACAAAGCGGCTAAACGTTTGAGCCGTTAAACGGTTTTATAAAGCGCAATTTACCGGCGCCTCGCGGCTGAGCCGCGAGGCCGGACTTGGTGTTTACCGGTATACGGTAACCCAAGTGCTAAAAGCGCCGTTTAGGATATATGTCATACCTCCGGAATTTAGCTTAATAGCATTAGTATTGCTGGGGCTGCTGGCACCACCAAACGTAACAACGAAAGTCCCATACTTCTCGCTACTATCATGGGCGGTACCGGCGCTACCGGCATCCGTAATAGCGAGCGTACCCGGAAGCGATATCGAACCTAGACTGAACGATCCCTTATCTGCGAAATCCGGCAATGTCCCAATGCCGGAGGCTTTAATATTGCTATTGTTGTTAATATCTGTCACTAAAACGACAGGCGCACCGCTGATAATCGTCGACACTGGTCCGCTAGCAGTGTTTAGAGTGCCTACGCTTCCGGCCTCATAAGTTATAGTGCCGCCACCCAATGTTCCGCCGGAGTAAGGAGTGGGAGTTAGTTTACCCATAATATTTTTAAATGCGTTTATCGTGCCGATTACCAGTCCTAAAGAGACGGCGCTGATTTCTAATGTTTTTGAACCACTGGAATAAACAGGAGGAATTTCAGGGTCATCTATAACAACGCCCTTGACTGTAACACTTATTGGATAACTAACTGTGTTATTTACTAAATATTCTGTAGTAATTTTAATGGAACTACTACCCGACAAATTATTTGGGTTGCTCACGGAAAATCCAGTATTAGGAGATGTGACTACCAATTTTGCGCCTAACTCCGCCGTGTACGGGGACCCTCCGGTTATACTAAAACTTATTCCATTTGCATTATCACTATTATCAACAGTATAGGCACTGCCAACCTCCGTACCCAGAGCCGCCAGTACATCATCGGCGGCCTTTTGCAACAGGTCTTCCTCCGGAGGCTCCTCGATAATAGGGCAGGCCAAAAAAAGCGCGCAAACCATTGGCAGGGCGCAAAAACAAATAAAATTTTTAATAATTCCAATATTCCGCATAAATCCTCCGAACCTATTTTTTGTATACAATCCTTATTATATATTGGATATTTTGATTTATAAATATGTCAAAGTATCCGCTAAATTTTCTAATCTGCCGGCGCGGGAGCGGCGTTTTTGGCGTAGGTTAAAACTTTAAGCCTTATCTCGGCGCGTTGTTTTTTTTGCTTTGCGGCGGCTCGCTCAAACAAAAACGGCGCTCCGGCCAAAACTTCTTCCGCGTCTTTCTTTGAATGAAGAACCCGCTCGTAGTCTATCTCTTCCGGCCAATCTGCGGAATCAACTAACAGTACCGTTTTATGCCGTTTTACCTCGATTATACCGTTGCTGATAAAAGCCGGCTTCCAAACACCTTTGGCATCCTTAATAAACGCCGCGCAACATAGCGCCGGCGCGGTAAAACGGGAGTGATTAGCGTAAACGCATATTTCGCCGTCTTCTATCATTAAAACAATGGCTTCCACCTGACCGGAAAAAAACAAGCGGTACGGGGTGTATATTTCGAGCGTGTACAGGGGCAACATTTTATTCCTTGCGTTTGGCTAAAACGTCATCTATATTACCCGCCATAAAAAATAACTGTTCGGGAACGGTGTCCATTTCGCCGTCAAGTATCTTTTTAAAGCCGAGTATCGTCTCTTTTACAGGCACGTATTTACCCGGAATACCGTTGAATTTTTCACCGACAAAGAAAGGCTGGCTACAAAAACGCTGTACTTTGCGGGCGCGGGAAACAACCAGCTTATCTTCCGCCGAAAGTTCATCCATGCCGAGTATCGCTATTATATCCTGTAATTCATTGTAGCGTTGAAGTATCTGCTGCGTCCGTCTGGCGGTTTCGTAATGGTCCTTACCGACAATAGCCGGATCAAGGATACGCGAGGTTGAAGCAAGCGGGTCAACCGCGGGATATATGCCTAAGTCTACAATTTTACGGTCAAGAACCGTTGTAGCGTCCAAGTGGGCAAAAGTTGTCGCGGGAGCCGGGTCTGTAAAGTCGTCCGCAGGTACATAGACTGCCTGAACGCTCGTGATTGAGCCGCGTGAAGTGCTGGCAATCCGTTCCTCAAGCGCGCCCATCTCGTTGGCCAGAGTCGGCTGATAGCCTACCGCGCTCGGTATGCGGCCCAATAACGCGGAAACTTCCGCGCCGGCCTGTATAAACCTGAAAATGTTATCAATAAAAAGGAGTACGTCCTGACCCGATTCATCGCGGAAATTCTCGGCCATTGTCAAGCCGGAAAGTCCTACGCGCATACGGGCGCCGGGCGGTTCGTTCATCTGTCCGAAAACAAGCGCCGTTTTTTTGATAACGCCGGACTCGTTCATCTCGTTCCAAAGGTCGTTTCCCTCGCGGCTGCGCTCGCCTACTCCGGCAAATACCGAATAGCCGGAATGTTCCGTCGCTATGTTATGGATAAGTTCCATTATAATGATGGTTTTTCCTACGCCGGCGCCGCCGAAAAGTCCTATTTTACCGCCTTTCGCGTAGGGAGCTACCAGGTCTATTACTTTAATTCCGGTTTCAAAAACCTCTGTAACCGGTTTTTGGTCGGCAAAAGGAGGCGGAAGCCGGTGTATGGATTCATATTTTTTGCATGAAAACGCCCCGCAGTCGTCAATAATATTTCCGGTTACGTTAAACATACGTCCCAAAACTTCTTCGCCTACCGGAACTTTTATCGGAGCGCCTGTATCCACCGTCTCTAAACCGCGTTTTAAACCTTCTGTAGCCGACATCGCTACGCACCGGACACGATTATCCCCAATATGTTGTAGAACTTCCATAACTAATGTGCGTTCAGCCTCGCCTTCAATTCCGCTTTCCGCCTGTACTTTAACTTCCAGAGCGTTAAGAATAGCCGGCACTTCGTTTTCTTTGAAACGAACGTCTATTACCGGTCCTACTATCTGAGTTATAACTCCAGTATTCCTCAATTAAAAACTCCTAAGCTGCCACAATTAAAAAATTATACTATTCCGCTTTATAACAGGTCAATAGGTATGCAGGCCGCATCAGCAATTACGATTTCGGATATGAAAAACATTTTCGGGTTTACAAAACGGATGCCTTTTACGCTGTCAAGCCGGATTTGCAGGGGCAAACGGGTTTGCTACGCGCAAACCTCGGAAAGCTCAACGCGCGCTGCGCGTTGAGTTGCGCAAGCGATTGAAGTGGAAATCCCGCAGACCCCCGCAAGGGGGGCGAGGAATTGGAACGGAAAGCGCGGTTTTTGCGCCGCTTTAGCGGCGTGAAAATGCGCCCAAAATGAAAAAATCTTGCTAATACACCGTTGAAATCATGTAAAACCTTGAATTTTCCCCGAAACCGCAAATCGCCGGTCATGGAGAGGGGGTAACCGCGCGCTTGCGGCGTATTCGTTAATATTTTAGGCGGCGGCCCCGCTTTGGGACGGCTTGCAGGGAAAAGTTAAAGCTGTTATAGTTGCTGTAGAAGCCAAGATGGCTCAGTTGGCAGAGCGGCGCACTCGTAATGCGCAGGTCGGGGGTTCGATTCCCCCTCTTGGCTATAATAAATCCTTAATCAATTTTTCCAAGGGAACAGCAGGCTGTTTAACGCGCGTTTGCCGTGTTTTTCGCGGTCTTCGTTTAGAACGGTTTTCCATGGGATGTATTTGCTGCCGGAACGGGTAACAGGAAAAACAGAAAGAGGCAAAAAATTGATATTTACATACACCAAACCCAAAATATGTTATAAGAATATATGCCGTTGTCATGGAACGAAATAAAAACCCGCGCCGCCGCCTTTGTCAATGAATGGAAAAACGGCGGGCCGGTACGGGAGAAGTCCGAGGCGCAGACCTTTGAAACTGGTTTTCTGGCTATTTTTTGGGTGGACAGGAAAAAGGCCGCCCTCTTTGAGCATGAAGTTCATTTTGGGGATGGCGAGGCCAATTTGTTTGATGTACCGGCGGGTGGAGGCAGACGAGGGTATATCGACCTGTTCTGGAAAGGGAAAATAATCATCGAGATGAAAACCCCCGGCAAAGACTTGGACAAAGCCTACGAACAGGCGAAAGCCTACGCCCTAACCCTGCCGCAAAAAGATGTCCCAAAGGGGATACTCACCTGCGATTTTTTGCATTTTCAGTATTACGATTTGGAAGATAACGCCAAATGTTACGCATTCCGTCTTGACGAATTGCCCGCTTATGTAGACCTATTCGGCTATTTGGCGGGATACAAGGAAATAGACCCTTATAAGCACTGGGATCCGGTGAACATGGCCGCCGCCGAAAAAATGGGGCGGCTTCACGACCGCCTAAAAGAGGCCGGCTATACCGGCCACCGCCTTGAACTGTATCTTGTGAGGGTCTTGTTCTGCCTTTTCGCCGATGATTCAGGCATTTTCGAGCCGCCCAATCTTTTTAACCGGTACATCATTGAGCGCACCGGCGAGGACGGAAGCGACCTCGCCCCGCGTTTGCAGAAGATATTTGAAACCCTCAACACCCCCAAAGAAGGCCGCCTTAAAACCATTGACGAGCAGTTGAACCTGTTCCCGTATATCGACGGCCGCCTTTTTGAGGAATCGCTTACAAGCGCCGATTTTGACCGCCCTATGCGGGACGCGCTCATTGAGTGCTGCGCCCTCGACTGGAGCAAAATCTCACCCGCAATATTCGGGGCCATGTTCCAGAGCGTTATGAACGACGAGGAGCGCCACGATATAGGGGCGCACTATACCAGCGAGCAGAATATATTAAAACTTATACACCCATTATTTCTTGACGCTTTGCGGGAAGAATTTGAAGCTTTGAAAAAATTATCCGCCGCTGGACGCAAAGATAAACTTGCCGCTTTCCACGAAAAGATAGCCGCACTTAAATTCCTAGACCCCGCCTGCGGTTGCGGGAATTTTCTGGTGATCAGCTACCGTGAATTGCGTCTGCTGGAAATCGATGTGGCGAAAGAGCTACTGGCTATGGACAGTATGCTTTTAGACGTTGATAT
>JAITDS010000031.1 GCA_031282435.1 Spirochaetaceae bacterium | reverse complement strand
AAAGGTCGGTCCAAAATCACTATACCGTTCCAGATACGCCATTAGCGCTCTTTCCCTGATTTCCCGCGCCGTCTTTCGATTCGAGGGCTTCCCGACATTCCCGTGAATAAGCCCGGCATTCCCCTCCCGCGCATATGCGGCATATATCCTCCGCCCTTGTCGGTAGCTTACTTTCAATTCTTGCGCCGCCGCCCGAATCGTCAACTGACCCCTCTTTACTAGTCCCGTTACTTTCCCGCGTAATAATTCTTTTTGTCCCGTTGGTAGTCTCCTGGCCATCTCCGCCTCCTGCCGCTATTCTACCAAACAGGTCATTTCTATTGCGTTTTCATGAGGACATTATCATTGCGGTTTAACAGAACATGATTGAGCGATTGCGTCACAAGCGTCGCTGAAAGCCTCCTCCCTTTTTTATTCGCAGTGGAGTCTAATAACCCCGCCCTTTAGGGCGGTTTGAGCTGGCAACGCCAAATAAAAAATGGTATTAGACGGGTTTGCGCCGCAAACCCCCACAGTTAAATAATTTCCTTGCCCGATCGAACCACGTAAATAATTTGACACCGGAAGAGTTTTTTCAGGAATTAGAAAACATTAGAGTTGTTCGGAAACTGAAGTTTCCGAACAACTTCCGCTTGGAAAGACTTGGGCGACAACCAACCGGGTTGGCGAACAAGTCCAATGTTTTAATAGGAGTTTACCGGACTCGTTCAATACCCCCTGTCCCCCTCTGCGGCATAACATTCTTGAAAAATGAATATGAAAAAGCTATAACTTCTATATGATTATAATGAAATTCGGCGGGACATCCGTGGGCAGCGCCTCCGCCATCGAAAGACTTGCTCAAATTGTTAATAAAAAAAGCGCTGAACTTGGAGTTGTCGTGGTCTCGGCATTTTCGGGAGTTACCGATGCGTTGATAACGGCGGCCCGGACGGCGGAACGCGGCGAGGCGTTTGACGATATGCTGACCGCTCTCAATAAACGGCATACGGAAACCGCGAAAACCCTGCTGAAAGACCCCGCGCTTACCCCCGCCATTGCGGAAATTGAAGCGGTTTTTACCGAACTGCGCCTATTGCTTGACGGCGTTTTCATATTAAAAGAACTTTCCCCGCGCTCACTCGACTATATAATGAGCTTTGGGGAACGGCTTTCCGCCTCTTTAATCGCCAAGTATTTCAACGAATACGGCATAAAAGCCGAATACCTTGATTCTCGGCTTCTTATCAAGACGGACGAAGGCTATGGCGGGGCAAAAGTTTTTACGGAAGAAACATATAAAAACATAAAAACTTATATGGCGGAGCATAAAACACCACAAATAGCCGCCGGATTTATTGCTTCGACACGCAAAGGAGCGACAACAACACTAGGAAGAGGCGGCTCCGACTACACCGCCGCCATTTTTGGCGCGGCTTTGAACGCCGAGGTAGTGGAAATATGGACGGACGTTGACGGAATCCTTACGGCAGACCCGAAAATGGTCAAAGACGCCTTTCGCATTGACGAAATCTCATATTCGGAAGCGGTAGAAATGTCGCATTTTGGCGCAAAAGTCTTGTATCCGCCCACAGTCCAACCCCTTTTTGAAAAAAAAATACCAATATGGATAGGCAACAGCTTTAACCCCGACTCGAAAGGCACGCTAATTTCCGGCAATAAAATAAAAAACTCATGGCCGGTACGCGGCATAAGCTCTCTTAGGAACATCACGCTTATAACAGTGCAGGGAACAAGTATGTTTGGCGCGTCCGGCTTTTCCTCGCGGCTCTTTGGCTCGCTTGCCCGCCGCCGCGTAAACATTATCCTAATAACACAGGCTTCCAGCGAACATTCGATATGCTTTGCCGTCAGCTCCGGCGATACGGAGGAGGCGCTTTCCGCCATTGACGAAGAATTTGCCGTTGATATCCGCGGCGGAATGCTCGAAAAACCAAAAGCGGAGCATGACCTTGCGATAATAGCCGTTGTAGGCGACAACATGAAGAACCTTTCCGGCATAAGCGGAAAAGTTTTTTACGCGCTTGGCCGCAACGGAGTGAACGTCGTCGCGATAGCGCAAGGATCGTCTGAAATAAACATATCAATGGCGGTGAAAAAGCAGGACGAGGCCAAGGCGCTCAACGCCGTTCACGAAGCGTTTTTCCTGTCATGCACACGCTCCGTAAACCTGTTTCTTGTAGGCTGCGGACTAATCGGCGGCACACTGCTTGAACAGATAAACAAACAACAAGAAACACTTGCCAGCGGCTATAAAATACGAATAAACATCTGCGGACTTGCCAATTCCCGCAACATGATATTCAACGAAAAAGGAATTCCGCCGTCAGACGCGAAAACCATACTTGCGTCCTCGACAGACAAGTTTGAAATCAACGAATTTACACGGCGGATGAAAGAATTAAACCTGCCAAATAGCTGCTTCTGCGATTGTACCGCGAGCGATGAAGTCGCCGCCGTTTACGAAACCGTCCTGCACTCCGCGATTTCCGTTGTAACGCCAAACAAAAAAGCCAATTCCGGCTCGCTTGATTATTACAAACGCCTAACCGCCTATTCACGCGACCGCGGCATACCGTACCTCTACGAAGTAACCGTCTGCGCGGGACTACCGGTAATATCCACATTGCGCGATTTACGCTTGTCCGGCGACAAAGTTTTACGAATCGAGGCGATACTCTCCGGAACATTAAGCTTTATTTTTAACAATTTTGACGGCAAAAAGAGCTTTTCGGCGCTTGTCCGCGAGGCAAAAAGCAAAGGCTACACGGAACCCGACCCCCGCGACGACCTAAACGCCAAAGACGCGGCAAGAAAAGCGCTAATCCTTGCGCGGGAATGTGGCACGGACCTTGAATTTTCGCAGGTAGCAATAGAACCCATACTGCCGGAAAACTGCTTTAACGCGCCCAACGTGGATGCCTTCTTTACGGAACTTGAAAAATCGGACGCGGACTTTGAAAAACGCCGAGCCGCCGCGGAAAAAGAAGGCAAACGCCTCCGTTATATCGCCGTAGTGGAAGCGGACTCCGCCCGCATAAGCCTGCGAGCCGAACCGCCGGAATCCCCCTTCTACTCCCTCATCGATTCCGATAATATAGTGGTGATAACGACGGAACGGTACAGCAAACTGCCCATGGTGATAAAAGGACCGGGAGCGGGGGCGCAAGTTACCGCCGCGGGAGTATTTGCCGACATCGTACGCATAGCGCGCACTTTAGTATGAAACACCAACGAATTAGCGGAGTTTTTAAAATTTGGGCGCATTTTCACCTGCGGCATATGCCGCAGGCGAAAACCGCGCTTTCCGCTCCAATTTGCTCCGCCGCGAGGCGGCGGAGCAAATACCGCTACAATCGCTTGCGCGGGTCAACGCGCAAGCGCGTTGACTAATGGATTGACCGTAAACCGCTTTCAGCGGTTTGATTTTGCCTGTACCGCGTTCCACGAACATGAAACGTTGACCGGCAGGCAGCATATAAAGTCAACGCGCCCGCGCGTTAAGCGCGGGCAGCAGACTTCGTAAGCCAAGGCCCCTTTTCTTGTAAAAGGCAAAGCAGGAAAGCCACTGGTGGCCGCTGGTGGCCATAGGAGGAAAAAAATGGGAAAAAAGATACAAACTGAGGCGGCGCCTGCCGCTATTGGACCATATTCGCAAGGATATATTTCCGGGAACCTAGTATTTAGCTCAGGCCAAATACCACTATGCCCAAAAAGCGGCGAAATAGTAGGAACAAACATCAAAGAACAGACAGAACAAGCCATAAAAAACCTAAAAGCCGTATTGGAAGCCGCGGGAACAACACTCGACAAAGTGCTTAAAACAACGTGCTACCTTGCCGACATGAACGATTTCGCGCAATTCAACGAAGTGTACGCCAAACACTTCCCCGAAAAACCCGCCCGCTCGGCAATCGCGGTACGGCAACTGCCACGAAACGCGCTGGTGGAGATAGAAGCCATAGCGGAACTATAAACCGCCTGCGGCTGGCAGCATATAAAGTCAACGCGCCCGCGCGTTAAGCGCGGGCGGCAGACTTCGTAAGCCAAGGCCTCTTTTCTTGTAAAAGGCAAGGCAGGAAAGCGGCTGGCCGCCTCGTTGGGCTGGGGGGTGGCGGAATACCGCCTAAGCCCGCTTGCGGGCGGCGCGGTATGGAGACAGGGGGGCGTGTAACGGCAGGTACGGTTTGCGCCATAATGCTGGAAATAGCGCCCCCCTTCATATTTTACAATATCGCGGCAGGAAAGGCCCCTTTTCTTGTAAAAGGCAAAGCAGGAAAGCCACTGGTGGCCGACTGGCCGCCCGCTGGTGGCTAAGGAGAGAAAAAATAAATCGTAATACACTTGCGCGCATAAGCCTAACGGCGCTTTTTGCGGCGCTAAGCGCCGCCGGAACATTCATAACGATACCGTTGCCGTTCACACCGCTTCCGATAGTGCTGCAAAATATGTTCGTACTGCTTGCGGGCTTAACACTGGGGCCAACGATGGGCGGAGCGTCGACGGCTCTATACCTCCTTGCCGGCACAATAGGCGTACCCGTTTTTGCGGGAGCGACAGGCGGCTTTGTGCATTTTTTAGGACCAACCGGAGGCTTCTTATTCGGATACCTGCTATCCGCGACATTGGCCGGACTAATAGCGGGAACACCCCGCATAGACAAACAAGCCCCCGTTTGGAGACTCGCAATCGCCGGAGTTGCGGGAATACTAATAGTTTACGTCCCCGGCCTACTGTGGCTTAAAGCGGCGCTGGACGCGGACTGGCAAAAAACTATAGCGGCGGGCTTTGCGCCGTTTATCGCGGGCGACACAATAAAAACAATCATCGCGATAATCGCGGCGCGCCGGCTTAGAAAAAGCGCGGCGAAAACGCTAAACGGATAATTTTTCCAACCTTGCCTGCCAATTCCGTTTTTTCAATAAGACAAGTTTCAAAAATATTCCCCGCCGGCCACACGGCGCTTTGCGGAATAGACCTTGAAATAGAGACAGGAAAAACCCTAGTAATTACAGGCGCTAACGGCTCCGGCAAAACCGTACTAATGAAAATCATCACCGCCCTCATGGATTTTTCAAGCGGCGAAGTTTTTTTTGAAGGAAAACCGCTAAAACAGACAATAAAACACCTGCGCCGCTCCGCAGGACTTGTTTTTCAGGACGCTGACGCGCAAATAATAGGCGAAACAGTCGCGGAAGATATAGCTTTTGGCCCTAAAAACCTAAAATTACCAAAAAATATCGTAGAAGAAAGAGTTTTAGCCGCAATAAAAGACAGCGGACTGGAGGGAAAAGACACTTTTCCGTCCCGAAACCTCTCCGGCGGAGAAAAAAGACGGCTCGCGGTCGCCGGAATCCTTGCGATGGGCTGCGAAACAATAATAATGGACGAGCCGTTTGCCAATTTGGACTGGGACGGAGTACAAAGCGTACTGCAAATTATCTTAAGATTAAAACAAGACGGCAAAACGGTAATAATACTGACACATGAGCTTGAAAAAGTATTGGCGTTTGCGGACCGTCTTGTAACGCTTTTTTGCGGGCGAATCGTGTGCGACGGAGCGCCGGAAGACGCGCTCAACAGTCTAAAACCGGAGTACGGCGTGCGCGACCCGCGGTGTTCATACCTTAATGTAAAGGACTGCTCGTGGCTTTAGAAACTCCGTACTCTTACCGTCCCAAACAAACGCCACTGCACCGCTTGAACGCGGGAATAAAACTGCTTGGCTTGCTGGTATTTTCAACGGCGGCCTTTTTTCTAAACCCTGTATGTTCCGCCTTGTTGAGCGCCGCTATTGCCGCCGTCTCGTTAAGCGCGGGTATAAATCCGTTGTCGTTACTGCGCGGCAGTCGTCCCATAGTTATTTTGGGAATTTTTGTCGTGCTTGGCAGAACGCTGGATTTTGCGCCGTCTTTTACTATCGCTATTAACGCTGGAGGTTTTTTTAGCGGCTTGTTGTTCCTTTGGGGGATGGTGTTGTCTTTTTGCGCCGGATCTTTGCTTTTTTCGGTAACTTCGATGGCGGAATTGCGGGAAGCTGTCTGCGCCGCGGAATGTGCCGCGCTTAAACCTGTCCGCGCTTTGTTAAAAAATGTAAAAAATCCGCGTCTGCAAAGGTTGCGCGCCGGTTTGTCTTATCCGCGGCTTGGTCTTGCGTTAAGTTTGATGCTGGGCTTTATTCCCCGCTTTTTCGCGGAATGGGAGGCTCTGCAAAGCGCGTACCGCGCCCGCGCCGGAACGCCGGGTATCGCCGAAACCTTAAACCTTATCCCTATAGCGGCGGGGCGCATGATAGACAAAGCCGCCGAAACCGCCGCCGCGCTCGAATCCCGCGGCGCTCTATTATAACTCGCCACCCGCCAGCGGGTTTAAAGTCCGCTACGCGCCCGCCAGCGGGGCGGCCAGCCGCTTTCCTGCCTTGCCTTCAACAAGAAAACGGCGCTTGGCATACGCGACTGTAAGTTGTCTTTACTATGGTTTCTTTTTTAATTTGGGCGCATTCCCGGCGCTTCGCGCCGGGAACCGCGCTTTTCGGGGCTGCGCGCTTTCGCGCTCCGGCCACATCGCCCCCGCAGGGGGCGCCGTGTCTTGCTTCGCAACCCCTCCAATCGCTTGCGCTATCTAAAAGCATCTTTCGTGGTAAAAGTTGACGCTGATTTTCGTTTTGAAATCGGAATTCCTGCCGCGGCCAGTGGCCGGCCAGCCTTCCATTTCTTAATCCGTGTAAATCAGCGGACGCTTTATTCGCAGTGGGGTCTAATACCCCGCCCTTTAGGGCGGTTCGAGTTGGCAACGCCAAATAAAAAATGGTATTAGACCCCCACAGTTAAATAATTTCCTTACAGAACGAACCACGTAAATAATTTCAACGCCTACAAGATACTTCGCCGCAAACTCGTTTGCGCGCTTGCCGTGAGGTGGTTCATTTTTGGGGTATTATTAATATATAGTGTAAAAATTAAAACCCCTTCCACCGCTTGCCAATCAAACGGTGGAAGGGTAAAAATTGGAATGGCGGTGAAAAATCTTAGCTGCCGCCGTTCCGCCGGGAAACCGGCGGAACGGCGGCAACGTTAAGGCTTATTCTTTGTTCATTGCGCCTTAACGCCGCCATTTTCGCTGTTCAGACCGTCTTGGGCTGCAACCCAAGATGGTCTGCGCAGCCTGTTTCAAAACAAGTTTTGAAACGATGCCCTCATGGGCTTATTGTGCTTCTTTGAATACCGCTATGGAACCGCTCTCGCCAGCCCCTCCACCGTTGCCAATATCTCCTCCATTAAATAAGTTGGTGATGTTGTAGTTTAGGCTACTAAGAATCCCGAAATTGTCTGTTGAAGTTATAAAGTTGGCGGCTGCCGTACCTATGTCCATATACGCATCAACGCCGGAAGTGCCGGCAAATAATGAGCCGCCGGGTATATCACCCCCCGCGCCAATCTTGCTGCTCGCAATATAGCCGCTATAAGCTAACGAGCCGCCCACTGTTACTAACGATCCCACGCCGGTTATATGAAGCGCGGATGTGGCATCAAAAGTAATTGAACCCCCCGCTGTAATATCTATTATCGCGTTAGCCAGCGTTAATTCTTGTCCTTTTGGAGCATTGTTTTTAACATTGAGGAACGGGCCGTCCGTGCCAAAGGTTAGGGTAGGAACTTCCGCCTCAACGGCGGCACCGATTGAGCCTGCGGTAAACTTAACGCCATTAATGGTTTTCAACGCTCCCGCGGTTCCGGCTATACCTATAGAATAAACGTTGGCTTTTACCCCGCCACTACCACTTTCGTCGAATGAAAGCGAAGCGCCCCCATTCAGCACTAAAGAGGCAACGGAAGAAAGGTTAATGTCGTTGGTTCCTAAAGGCAGCACACCGCTGGTAACCGTAAGGTTATCGGAAGATACATTAAAATCAACGTCATCAACTCCCGCTTCTATAAAAATACCCGTACCTGTCGTGCCTATTAAGCCGATCTTTTTGGCGGCGCTTGCGCTAAGCGAACCGTAGCCTGTAATGGAAACATCCCCCAAAACCGGAGCTTTAGCGTTAGCGATATCAACGATACTGGCGGACCCTATCGAAAGCGGACCGTTGAACGCAACATCGTCTCCCGATATAGTAATCGTAACGCCGTCAGGGACGACAGCCGTAACTCCGGACCCAAAGGTAACGTCCTCCTCAAAAGTATTCGCTGTACTGGAAAGTGTAACCTCGATTCCCGCGGCGGTGGATGTGGTGAATTTTACAGGCTGGTTGACCGTGAGTGCGTCGGCATTTTCAAACGAAAGCGAAACATCGGAGGCAACTTCAACTGTGGCAAGCTCGCCCTCCGTGCCTATTGTAACACTCGTCACGTCATCAAACGTTACAGCCTTCACAAATTGCGGAAACTTTGCTTGGAATTTCCACGTTGTAACCTGGCTAAAATCTATTGCCGAGTTGTCTATCGTACCGTTGGTATTAACTATAACCCCGTTATCCCCATTTTCAACCTTTATGGGAATATTGTTGGGATTTGCCCTAATTCCTAAACCACCCTGTAATACGGCTCCTTTTGTGAATATGATTTTGTCATTCATGCCGGTAGCGTCAATCACGATGTTTACGGCGCCAAGATTAAGGACGTTGTCTACACCGTTTATATACTGTCCGCCCGCGTTAAAGTTGGCCTTTGTAAGTATTATCGTCTCCAGATCGGGTGAAGGCGCGGGAGGGGGCGGCGCGCCGGTATTGTCGTCGGTATTAGTGGTATCTATCTTGGGGTCCTTAACAATGGTCTCCCAAGACTGGGCATCTCCTGTTATGTTGCCTGTTATTGTGATACCGTTTGCCGTGATAGCCGTATTGGGTGCAAGGTCTAGGCCGCCGTATATCTTTGAGCCCATCGCTTTGAATATAAGGCTTGCTCCGGCTTTAGTTGTTACCTTGCCGCCGAGTATGGTCTCGCCGTTGAATTCCGCCTGTTTGATTACGGAAGGTCCGTTGACTCTAACGGGTCCCTCTCCTCTGAATTCCACAGTATCACCGAATTTATTTCCCAGTTCGGCTATGAAGTCAATTTTGCCTGTCTGGAATACCGTTCTGTTTGTATCAGCAAAGTTGGCGTTGTAAACAGTTACCGAACCGCCTGTTATAAGCACTCTTCCGGAGGTATCATCGCTTAAGCCGCTTATCGGGCCTTTAATCGCCATAACTACATTCGTAGGCCCAGTCTCAGTGCTATTGTTTACCAATAATACTCTGGACCTGTTCAAATAAAGTCCGCCGGCAATTACTATTTCGCCGTCAGGATCCGGGCCGCTTATGCTGCGCAAACTGTTGTAAGACGACGATCTTACAGGGATATAGGCGGGGGGAATGACTCCGCCGCCGGCACCGAGGTCAATAACCGCGTCGGGGAACTTTACGCTGTTCAAGATGTAAATCCTAAGCTGGTCGGTGTACTTCCCGATTATTTCCAGAGCGCTGGGGCTGGCGTATCCGTCGCCTACACTCGGAACTTCTAAAGCCAGATATCCGTCATAATACACCGACGCCGAACCCGCTAAGGCTAGGAAGTCATTTTCCAAGCCGCTGGTCCATTCCTGAATAATGACTACGTTATCCGCGTAAACCTTGAATTTTTTGCTGTCGTCCCTAAAATCCGGAACTGTGGGAAACGGATAATAGCCCGGGTCGGTCTCCTGGTGAGAGGCGTAGGAAAGGTCTTTTACTTCCGCGTACTTCTCCAGATTTGCCAGCGTGGTGATAAACTTTTGGTGCTCGCCGTCCAGCGTAATGTAGTTTTCGCCGTTTACAAGGTTAATATCGCCGGCAAGGATTATTTTAGCGTATTGCCCTATGCCGTTTGCCGTTAAAGTCCGTTTATTCGCCACAAAATCAAGGGTTTTTCCTGTAGGTATTACAAGTTCCTGGTCGCCTAACGATATGTCCTTTTCCACAAAGACAGGATTCTGCCCCGCGTCAAAGGCTGCCGCTATGGAGTAAACGTCTACCGCCCTGATTTCATCGTAGCGCGGTACGTTGCCTCCTCCGCCGCTGTCATCGTCATCCGTTGGCTGTGAGCATCCCGTTAATAGCGCCGCCAACACAAGCGCTATGGGGATTCCATAATTAATCAAAGACTTTTTCATAAGCCCTCCTGAATTTTTTTTCGTGACAGACGTAAAGGCCTGCCACACCTATGATAAACATTTTATCGCGGGGGGGGGGGGGGTATTTAAAGTGGAATTTTGATTTTTTTTAAAATTTTTATAAATTATTTCACGTCATTTTTCGGTATCATTTTTACCCTTATGTGTCATTATGATACACAAGTGGAGAGGCGCGGCTTCGATTTTCAGCGCTTTGATTCGCGCAACGGGATTGTAGGGGTGCGAGCCGCGCAGCGGCGTGCAGCCACGGCGCCCCTGCGGGGGCGCCGTGGCCTAGCCCCGAAAAGCCCGGTTTCCGGCGCGGAGCGCCGGGAATGCGCCCAAATTAAAAATATAGTTGTAATGTTAAATTGTTCAAATGCTGTTCTACGCTTAACATTATTTTTTCGATTGATTAGAATAATTTATATTGGAGGGATGAATGGAAAAATATAAAATAGCGTTTTTTGACGCTAAACCGTATGATTATGATTATTTTGTGCCGCTGGCAAAAAACACGGCGCTGGAAATTAAGTTTCTTGAAACGAATTTAAATCCGACTACCGCTCTGCTTGCTAACGGCTGTGATGCCGTATGCTTGTTTTGTAACGATGTGTTAAACGCTGAAATCGCGGATATTTTCTTTGGGCAGGGAATAAAACTTATCTCGCTTCGCTCGGCAGGCTTTAACAATGTTGATTTGAACGCGATACACGGAAGGATACCTGTTGTAAATGTTCCGGCCTATTCGCCTCACGCCGTAGCGGAGTATGCGCTTGCTCTTCTTTTAACGCTTAACCGTAAAACGCATAAGGCTTACGCCCGGACGAGGGACGGTAATTTTTCGCTTGTAGGTCTGGAAGGTTTTGACCTTTGCGGCAAAACGACGGGCATAATAGGAACCGGAAAAATCGGACGGATAGCGGCGGAAATTTGCCGGGGCTTTGGCATGAATGTTTTGGCTTTCGACCCGTATCCTCAGCAAGAATGGGCGGATGCTCACGGGATACGTTTTGTAAATATAAAAGATTTACTGCGGCAGTCGGATATTATAAGCCTACATTGTCCGTTGACCGCGGAAAACAAGCATTTAATCAACAGCGAAGCCATAGCTTCGATGAAGCCGGGCGTGTTTATCATAAACACCGGCAGGGGCGGCCTGATAGACACCGGGGCGCTCATCAAAGGTCTTAAATCCAAGCAAATCGGCGCCGCCGGTCTTGATGTGTACGAAGAGGAAGACGGTTATTTTTTTGAGGATCATTCGGGTGAAGTGATACAGGATGACACGCTTGTAAGATTGATGAGTTTTCCCAACGTGCTGGTTACAAGCCACCAAGCCTTTTTTACGAAAGAAGCCCTAACCGCCATCGCTAAAACCACTATCGAAAATTGCCTCGCCTTTTTTGAAAGGCATGAGCTTCCTAACGAAGTAAAACTTCATTAGATTACCCCCCCCCCCCCCATTCCGGGGGTGGTTTGGTTTCCCGATAACAAAGGTGGCGGATAGTTACCAATAATTTCAGAACACAAGCAAGTCCCCGCAAAATGCCGCGCATTTTGCGGGGACTTGGGCGGCAGGCAGACGGATTGGCGAACAAGTCTATTGACTTTGCGCGGGATTTTTTGTTATGCTAATTACCATCAAAATTAGCCCGCAAACTTACACGGGCAAAGGAAGGGTATTATGCGTAGAGCAAAATATTTCGGCGCGGCGGCTGTTATGGCGGCGTTTGCCGCTGTATTTATCTCATGTCCGGAAGCGGGCGAAACTTTGGGCGTGGACGGGGGTGTTGTAACAACCGGTAATTACACAATAACCGTAAATAACGGTGAAGCGGGGCATGGCGTCATCACTACCAACCGCTCAAAGGCCGATAAAAACGACAAAGTAATCATAAAAGCGATTCCCGCGGAAGCTTCGGCATGGGAAGGCGATGGAGAAAAATCGGGGGGGGGGGGCGAGAGTCCGGAACTTTTTCCGTGGTATATAAAAAGTCTTGATATAAAACCTAAAGTTACTTATAAAAAAACAGCCGCCAATGAATGGGAATTTTCTATGCCCGCGGCTGATGTTACGATAAGCGCCGTATTCAGCCAAACGCCTGTAGTAAGCAATTACCTTGTTGACCTTGGGGTAAACCTGCCGGCGGTAATAACGCCGAAATTTTCCAGTGAAACTACATATATAATAACTATTCCCCATATCTTTCCGGTTCCGGTTATTGAAGGAGAAGAAGAAGCGGACGGTGATATAGAAGCTAATGATGACGATGAGGAAGGGCTTACTTTTAACATCGTGGCGGTACAGGAAGACCCGAATGCTGAGATAACCATAACAAACTCCGCGAATGCGGATGAAGATTTATACGGCGTAGACATCCCGCTTACGGAAGGTAAAAAGGATTACGTTATAACGGTATCTCGGCCGGAAGTGTTAGATTTAACCCCGCCGGAGGCGGAGCCCCGCAAATACAATCTTACCGTTAATTACGAACCGGACATTACTCTTAAATCGATTACTCTTACAAGCAGCGGTGATGCAAATTGGTCCCGCAATTTACTGTTACAGGATGAACAAACGGTTAATCTGCCTCCTAATTACGGAAGCATTAACATCGCCGCGGAAACAAATACGGCAGACGTAACGCTTACCGCGGTTCATTCAGGCGCGGGGACTTTTAGCGGCGGCGGGACTCCTTGGACGCTTACATACGAAGGGGCAGGGGAAGTGCTTTCCTCAAAGGTAGAACTTAAGGTAAGCAAAACGGTTGATGACGAGACATATAACAAGGTCTACACGGTGAATATTCTAAGGAGCGCCGATACCAGCTTTCCGCAGGCAATGTGGGCTGAAGGCGGAGCGGTAGAAATTATAAAAAACGGCGAATGGTACGATGAGGTGCATACTTTTATGGCATCGGAGGACGACTTTATATGGATTGGCGGTGACGCATATGGTGACATAACCGCGCGGGTTCTTGTAGTTGCCGGCGGCGGCGGGGGCGGCGGCGGCGGCCGAAAAGATGCGGATGGCGGCGGCGGCGGCGGCGGCGGCGGCGTTGCATACGCGGGAAGCCTATCAATAAGCACGCTTGCAAATGGAACTATTGCGGTTGTTGTGGGCGCGGGCGGCAAAGGCGGCGGCGGAAACAACGTGCCCGGCAGTAAAGGTAAGCCCGGCAATCTTTCTTCGTTATCTGTTAAAAACGGTAATACCATAGGTAATACCATAATAACAGTTTCAGGCGGCGGCGGCGGTGGCGGCGGCCAAGGCAGTACTAATGACAGTAGGACTGGCACGAGCGATGGCCTTAGCGGCGGTTCAGGCGGCGGCGGCGGCGGGGGAGGCGCCCAGGTTATAGGTAAAGGCGGGAAAAGCACACCCGTAACGTCGCAAGACGACTGGCTATTTTGTGGCAAGGATGGCAACGATGGCACTGCCGGCTCCACGGGCGGCGCGGGTGGAAGTTCCGGTTTAAAGGATGAAAGTTCCGATGTTGGTTTTATAAATGATATTAGCGGAACGTCTGTGGAATACGCAAAAGGCGGTTCCGGTGGGGATCAGACGAGTAATGCTGTGTCAGGCGGTAACAACACCGGCAACGGCGGTGGCGGCGGTAAAGCCAGCGGAAGCGGGGGTAACGGCGGAAGCGGAATTGTAATAATCCGCTTCCCCGCAAAACGGAATAGTGGTAGTAGTAGTTAAGCTAAGCCGTTCCGCCCGCAACGGCTGGCGGAACGGCATTTTTATTCGCAACGGGGTCTGCTCCCCCGCCCTTTAGGGCGGTTCGAGTTGGCAACGCCAAATAAAAAATGGTAGTAGACGGGTTTGCGCCGCAAACGCCGGTCTTCGACATTAGGCGCGCTTGCCGCGAAGTGGTTCATTCGCGATTTTGGTATTAACCTCGCCGCAAGATGTGAGCGGGGGGGTGGCGGAATACCGCCTAAGCCCGCTTGCGGGCGGCGCGGTATGAAGACAGGGGGGCGCGTAACGGCAGGGGCGGTTTGCGCCGTAATGCTGGAAATAGCGCCCCCCTTTTAATTGTCCGCAAGTTGCGAATGACACGTAAGTCAATGCCCCTTGTGTTGTAAGGCAGGGCAGGAAGGCGGCTGGTGGCCGGCTGGCCGCCTCTGTTCACTTAGAAAAATTATGGCGCAACGTGTTCTCTTGCGCCGCGGAGAATCTTTTGATACATTTTGTATAGAAGCAAAATGAACGATAAATTAAAAATAGCGGTAATAGGGTCGGGCGGACGCGAACACGCGATTATAAGAAAACTAAAAAATTGTGAGCGGGTTTTATCAATTACAGCAATTCCGGGAAACGGCGGCATTAAAGAGGATGTTCCCTGCGTAGATATTGAAGCCGGTGATGTTTTCGCCGTTACGCAATACTGCAAAGATGCCAAGATAGACTATGTAGTTGTAACGCCGGACGATCCGCTTGCGCTTGGAATGGTAGACGCTCTTGCGGCGGCGGGAATACAATCATTCGGGCCGGTAAAGGCGGCGGCAAAGCTTGAATCAAGTAAAATTTTCGCCAAAAACTTGATGAAAAAATACAATATTCCAACGGCGGACTACCATGTCTTTACAGAAAGCTCAGGCGCTATAAAATATGCCCGTGAATGTTTTACTTCAGGTAAAAAGGCGCTGGTTGTAAAAGCGGACGGACTAGCGCTTGGAAAAGGCGTTACAGTCTGCTTCAGTTTAAAAGACACGGAAGCCGCCCTACACGCCGCGATGGACGAAAAACAGTTCGGGGCGAGCGGCGAAAAAGTTGTTATAGAAGAGTATCTAACGGGGCCGGAAGTAAGCGTTTTAACATTTTGTGACGGCCGCGTTATAGTTCCAATGCTAAGCGGCATGGATCATAAACGGGCGCGGGATAACGATGAAGGCCCCAACACAGGCGGCATGGGTTGCATAGCGCCAAATCCGTTTTATACGCCGGAAATCGCCGAAATCTGTATGAAGACGATATTTATTCCAACCGTCGAGGCTGCGCGAAAAGAAGCCGCCCCGTTCAAAGGCTGTCTATATTTTGGGCTTATGCTGACAGAATCAGGGCCAAAAGTGATTGAATACAACTGCCGCTTTGGAGACCCGGAAACTCAGACAATACTGCCGCTTTTAGAGACGGACCTGCTTTCAATAATGCTTGCCTGCTCGGACGGTTCGCTTAAAGCGGACATGGTACGTTTCAAAAATGAAGCGTCGGCCTGCATTGTGGCCGCTTCGGAAGGTTACCCCGCCTCTTATAGAACGGGTTGTCACATCAGCGGTATAGAAGCCGCCCGAAGTGTTGATAATGTCGAGGTATACTGCGCCGGTGTAAAACAGGAAAACGGCGCTCTAATAAGTTCGGGAGGCCGCGTCCTTTGCGTAAGCGCCTCAGCGCCAAGTCTTGAACAAGCGCTACAGAAAGCTTACCGGGGGATAGAAGCAATTAACTTTGAAAACAAGTATTTTAGAACCGATATTGGCAGACAAGCCCTCCGCTCATAAGCCCCCACCCCGCCGCCAGCCCACCAGTGGGACCGCCAGCGGCTTTCCTGCCCCGCCCTGCCTTCAGCGAGAAAACAGCCTTGCCTCCCGAAGCCTGCCGCCCGCGCTTAACGCGGCGGCGCGTTGACCTTAACGAACATTTGACGTAAACATCCGCTTTTAGTATGCTTAACGGACAGTGTTGACCTATATAGCGCGGCGTTTGTTGCTGATTATCCC
>JAITDS010000207.1 GCA_031282435.1 Spirochaetaceae bacterium | reverse complement strand
CATTTCTACAGACCTCACGCCGCTCTCGGTTTCTTGACCCCCGCCGAATTTTCCTCTACTCTGGGCTTACACATTCACATCCCGTAACTGTCCTATTTGTTATGAGAACGGACAAAACGCTTGACATATTTTTATATGACGGTGTAAAGTAATTGAACCGGTGTCTTGGTGAACTATGATCTGGGAATGTGGTAGAGGGCGCATTATTTTAGGGAGTTAAACAAGCTAGGGCGGCTTCAAATTTGTTTTTTGCGGCTGTTAATGTTGGTATGATGCAAGAAGGGGTTCATAATGGCTCGTGTCCATAGCTATAAACGCTTGGAAAATAATTTTGTTAAAGTGATTAAACGGGGATTCCTTATAGTCATAAGCGCCGTTGCCGCTTTCTTCAAAAAGGCGGGAACTGTTTTATGGCGGCGTTATACAATAGTCCTTGTGCCTCATTCCGAGAAGAAAGTCTATAATCTACAGGTTAATTTCCTAACGATATGCCTTATTGCCCTCATGATTTCCGGTATGGTAGCGTCGGTTTTTTGGTATGAAACATCCTACGGCAAGTATAAGCAGGATTTAAGCAGCAAAGACAGCCGTTTACGCGATACGCAGGCCAGTCTTGATCAACTCCGCGATGAATTATCCGTACTTTGGCGGGAGGCGCACACTTTTCAAGCCGCGCTTTCGGGAGTTTTTTCATCTTTGGGTGTAAACCTTGCGGCGGATTCTTCAAAAACTACCGGATCAGGCGATCTTTCTTCATTTTTTGATATGAGAGAGACTGCGGAAGGCAGATTGCGTGAAGCGGATGATGTACGAAGCCTTGCCAACTATCTGTCCAGCGCTGTAGAACCTCTAAAAGAGATGGGTACTCTTCTTGACGCTCAAAGTTCTCTTTTGACCGAGGTGCCGAATATTTGGCCTATTAAAGGCGGTATCGGACATATTTCAATGTTTTTTGGCGAAAATGAAGATCCGTTTACAGGTCAAATATACGTCCACAAAGGGATAGATCTTTCTACATACCGGCAGGGAGACCCGATAGTCGCGACGGCGGACGGTCAGGTTGTTACCGTTGACTACGATGCGAATGGTTTTGGCAACTATGTAATTA
The DNA here is from genome assembly GCA_031282435.1 of Spirochaetaceae bacterium. GTDB lineage: Bacteria > Spirochaetota > Spirochaetia > Treponematales > Breznakiellaceae > JAIRMY01. The sequence goes on along the minus strand of JAITDS010000207.1, from coordinate 7,593 downwards.
TACGGCACAAACACGGTTTTTATACACGTTACGGCCATATGCTTTCTTTCAAAGTTCGCACAGGACAGCGTGTTCAGCAGGGTGAAGTTATAGGATATATCGGGAATACTGGACGTTCAACCGGCCCCCATGTTCATTATGAAGTCCATATAGGTTCCGATGTTGTAGATCCGTATAAATTTCTCAATATTCGTTCAGTTGCCGGACGCTTAAACCTCAATGGCGGAAAAAGTTAAAAATAATAAAGACTTTTCAATCAACACTATAATAGGTGTTTCCTCCAACGTTTATGGAGACGTTGAGGCGGGGGGATTTACTCGCGTTGACGGTAATCTATACGGCGATTTGACAGTTAAAGGGCGTATTGTAATAGGCGAAAAAGCGCGGCTAAAAAGCAGTATTTCCGGCAGTTTTGTTACTATTGGCGGTGTTGTGTACGGGAATGTACTGGCAAGCGAATGTTTAGTTATACTTTCAACGGGCCTTGTGTTGGGCGACATATTAACGCGGCGTATTCAGGCGGACGAAGGCTGTCTTGTTCATGGTAAAATAACCGTATGTAAAGATGAAGAACGCTGGAATTCTGCTCTCGCGGAGTATCAAGACACGCAACTTGTAAAACAGGTCCTTGCAAAGGGTGCTATTCCGTCAAAGGATTCATAATAATTATGCTAAAAATTAACGATAATTCACAGGCAAAATTGCCTGATGCGTCTTTTTACAACAAAGCGCTTACTTCTGAAGCCGGAAAAACATTTAGAAATAAAAAAAATGAGCGTCCCAAAAAGTCTTTTTCGGCATTTTTAAAAAGACAAACGCCGGAAGCCGCGGGACAGCCTTATTTAACGGAAAGCGCCGGGCTTTCAACAACGGACATACTGCCCGCTTTACTAGACGATATACACGAGGCGGGCGATGCGTTGTCCAAACATCCCTTCCCTGATGAAATTAAGCGGTATCGCAGTACAATAAGACAATTTCTACGCTATATCCTTGATACGGCTTTTGATGTTAAAGAAGATACGGGTATTCCCAACAATATGAAAGCCGGTTTTGACGCAGCCCGCTATAAAAGAGATCCTGAATTGCGGAAAGCCAGAAATAAGTACAGTACGGTCCAAATTATTGATCAAAAATTAGATCAACTTGCGGCCGGAGTAATAATCGGTCAACTTAAGCAAATACAATTACTGGAAAGTATTGAAGAAATACATGGTTTACTGGTAGATTTGCTGGAATGAACCTTCCTGCCGCGTAAAAAGCGCTAAACGCGCAATAACGGCGGGAGCTTATTCACTGTGAATGGGAAGGAGGCGTCATCATGGATGATATTGATGATGAGCTGTATAGTGATTCAGACGACAGTGATGTTTTAGCGTTTGCGGGAATAGAAGAAAGCGTAACGGAAGACAGCATTTCCGGCGTAGAGGGAAAGGCCCTGCCGCCCGATACTCCGGTTTACCAATTAAACATAAACTGTTCACGCGAAACAATTTATGTGTCATTTAACGAGCAGGAATTAAAATCCGGAATGATGGTTTTAGTTCCCACACGTTACGGAAAGGACTTGGCGCGGGTATCGGGAAGGGTTTGCAGCCGTTTGTTGCCAAACATTTCCAAAATAATAAAAATAGAACGCATTGCAACGGAAGCCGACTTAGAAAAAGAAAAAAATAATAGGGCGAAAGAAGAGGATGCCTTCAAAATTTGTAAACAAAAAATTATAGACCGTAAACTTGCCATGAAGCTTGTTACGGTACATTTTTTACTTGAAGAACCTAAAATTCTGTTTTTCTTTACGGCCGAAAACCGTGTTGACTTTAGGGAACTGGTAAAAGATTTGGTGGCGGTTTTCAAAATTCGAATTGAACTGCGTCAAATAGGAATACGCGACGATGCCCGAATGACGGGCGGGCTTGGCATTTGCGGACGCGAGTTCTGCTGTCACTCTATCTCCGACAAATTAAAACCTGTCGCGATAAAGATGGCAAAGGAGCAAAATCTTTCTCTAAATTCAATGAAAATATCCGGCCCCTGCGGACGGCTGCTTTGCTGTTTGTCCTATGAACACGAAGTCTACAATGAGCAGCGCCGTTTAATGCCCAACGAAGGCGCTAAAATAACGATAAATGGCGTACACTGGAAAGTTACGGAAGTAAACGCCGTGTCCGGCATAGTAACGATGAGCGCGGAAGATGGTCGGAAACAGCGTCTTTCAGCAAATAAATTTGAGAAAATTGATAATATTTGGAAGGTTAAAGTATAGTATATGAGTGAAGAAAACAAATTTTCAAAAAACGCCGAAATTTTCGAATGGCTTTCGCGTTTTATAAATTTAGAACAAGGTTACACGCCGCCAAGCATGAGGCCGGAGCGGATGCAGATTATCGCAAAGCTGGCCGGACATCCGGAACGTTGCGGCGTTTCAATACATATCGCCGGATCTAAGGGAAAAGGCTCAATAACGGCAATGATAACACGGATTCTTATGGTGGAAGGACTTCGCGCCGCCCGCTATATGTCTCCGCACGTTACCGAATACCGCGAGCGCATTACGCTTGGCGAAGATTTTTTTGACGAAAGCGTATACCTTGCCGCCGGTGATGAACTGCGCCGTCTTGCCGAAATCCTTTGCGACCCATCTACAAAAGAATATAAGGCCATGCTGGAAGTCTCGGACGGTTGTAGTCCTGAACCTACTTTTTTTGAAATGTTGACACTGTACTACTTCCTTTGCGCCCGCGAGGCGAAATGCGATGCCCTAGTGGTCGAAACCGGTATGGGCGGACGGCTTGACCCGACAAACGTTGTGGACAGCGCCGTCTCGGTGATAACCGGTATAGAGCTTGAGCATACGGAATTTTTGGGTGCCGATATAGCCTCAGTCGCGGGCGAAAAAGCCGGCATAATAAAACGGAATAAACCCGTTATTTTGGCGGAACAAGTGCCGGAAGCGCTTGAGGTTTTTAGACGGACGGCTTTAGAACGGAACGCGGAACTGTTTTACTACCCGGAGACTGCCCGCATAAATAATTTGCGCGTAAGCCGTTCCGGTACGGATTTTACCCTCAATTTTAAAAAATCAGGCTTTTTTAACGAGCCTATCGACTTATCAATAGGAATTCCGGGCGAGATTCAGGCAAAAAACGCCGCTCTTGCCATACTCGCGGTAAAAAAAGCCTTTCCCGCGATAAGCGCCGAAACTGTACGTAAAGGACTGCGCGGCTTCGAGCTTATTGCGCGTTTTGAAAAGATTAGCGATGATCCGCCTGTCATTGTGGACGGCGCTCACACGGATATAAGCGTCAAATTTTGTGTTAAAACTTTTATCAGTCTGTATGGCTCAGGCGGAGTTCTAATATTCGGTTGCGCGCTTGGCAAAGACGACGCGGGCATGGCGGAAGCTCTATTGCCTCATTTTTCTTATATCGTGATAACCACACCCGGTACGTTCAAGGCCAGCGATCCCGAAAAAGTTTACGAAACGTTCAGGCGCGTACGGACAGAAAAAATTGACGGCGAAACGGAACTGCTTTGTATAAAAAAAACGGCGGAAGCTATCGGGCAGGCGCTGAATGTGGCTAAAAAAAAGAAGCTGCCTGTCCTTGCCATAGGTTCATTTTATCTGGCGGCGGAAATAAGAGCCTTTTTTCTTATGAAGCCTTAAAAAAATCCGATACTGAAAGTATGCGGTTTAATATGAATATTGCGGCTAACAAACAAGCCTCGTTGCGCGCGTACCTTGTTCTTGCTTTGCTGGCGGGGTCTTTCTTTTGTGAAGCGCTTTTTGCGAATGAGGAGATAATCCATATTGTAAAAAGCGGCGACACTATCTACGGTTTGGCGCGCGAATACGGCGTAAAAGTCGAAGAGATTCTATTCCTTAACGGTATTGATGACGCGCGAAAAGTTCAAAGTGGCCAGCGCATCAGGATTCCTGCTACATCCGCCATGGTGCCGCCCATTAATCCGGATCCAAACGCTCCGTCGGTTGTATTGCATCGGGTACAAAAAGGCGAAACCCTATACGGAATTGCTCATCAATATGGTCTTCCGCTTCAAGAGATTCGAAGCATAAATAACTTTGCGGACAACTATGTTCTTAAATCCGGAGACGTCATAAAAATACCGGTTACCGGACAAAAAGTTGCTCAAGTTACGGCGCGGCAACAGCCTCCGCCGGCAAGAACGTCCGCCGCAAGCAATCCTCCTGCCGCAAGCGGTAATCCGCCCGCCGCTATAACGCCGGCTGCGGCATCTCCTCCAAGAACCACGTCCACCGCTAGAACAAACACGCCGCAAGCGCCGTCGGTTTCTCCGCGTTCAGTGAACCCGTCAATCGTCTGGCCGATTCATCCAACGCAGGCCGCTTATATGACAGGTAAATTGAGCGGCGTCGCGCTGGTCGGACAAAAAGGCGAGACCGTCTACTGCATATATCCGGGTACCGTACTTTCCGCCGGCCCATACCGCGGTTTTGGGCGAGTGGCCATAGTAAAAAGCGTCGAAGGTTATCTGTACGTGTACGGTGGATGCGAAACGCTGTTTGTTAGAGCGGGCGATTATGTTACGACAGGAATGGAACTTGGGCGGCTTGGAATCGATTCGGTATCCAATCAAGCGGCGCTTTTTTTCATGGTTTATCTGAATAACACACCCGTTGATCCTGCCCTCGCTCCGAGGGGCTGATTGTCGAAACGCCGCCGTACCTTGCATGAAACAATTTATTTTGTGTCATGAACCTTGTGAAAATGGCGAGGTACTGCTGGCCGGAGAAGATTTTCATTATCTTGCGCGCGTGCGTAGAATACGCGCCGGAGATACGGTGGACTGCCGTCTGCCGTCCGGTAAAAGCGCCGTTTTACGAATAAAATGTATCGAAAAAAACACGCTTACCGCCGAATGTATCCCGACTGAAACCAAAGCGCAAACCACTCTTCCCCCTATAATTTTATTTCAAGCTATTCCCAAAGGTTCTAAGATGGATATTATTGTCCGTCAGGCCGGAGAAACCGGAGTAAGCGTTATAGCGCCCTTTTATTCCGAGCGCTCTATCCCGCGCCGCGCGGACGGTTCAGATGCCGCCCCTGAGCGTTTTCGCCGCTGGCAACGGATTCTGGTTGAAGCCCGGCAGCAAAGCGGTTCGCAGGTTACCGCCTCTGTCGAAGAGCCGCAAAGCTTTGACGGGATTATTAAATATTGGGGGCGGCTTAAAGAACAGCGCGAGAAAACGCTTGCCCTGCTGGTACACGAGGTACCGCTTGCAAAAAGCGGCTTCCACATATATCTTGATACGATACCGGAGTCAGTGGTTTTGGCAGTCGGACCGGAAGGCGGCTTTTCAACAGCTGAAGTAACGGCTTTCATGGAGGCCGGTTTTCAACCTGTAACTCTTGGCGATACTATTTTAAGGACGGAAAGCGCCGCGCTGTATTCTGTCGCGGTGGTTCGTACTTTGATTTTTGAGAGGCGTATGTGGACAACAATGAAACAATAAAAACAGAACGTCCTTGTGAACGTGTAGAAATTCTCAAAGTCCCCGTCGATATTGTCGCCCGCGAAGACTTACCCCGTATCGTATTCGAGTTGTTAGAAAAAAAGACAGGTCAGGATATAGTTCTGCTGTCATTGTGGGATTTGCTGCGCGCCCGGAGGACCGGCGAATTCCGCAACTATTTAAAAAACGCGGCGCTTATAATCCCGATTTCAAAGAGCATAGTCAGCGGGATACGCTTTCTTACCGGCAAAACAGCCGCGCGTTATATGCCGTTTGACTTCATTGTAAATATTCTAACCATATTGGAAAGCCGCGAGCTTTCAATTTATCTGTTAGGCGGTAAACCTTCCTCGCTGGTTCTCGCGGAAAAAAACATACACGAAACATTTCCAAAACTGCGTATTGTAGGCCGCTTCCCCGGTATAATAAAAAAACAGACTGAAGAAACACTGCTAAAAGTGATACGAAAATCCGCGCCTTCCTTGCTGTTGATAGGGCAGGGCGTAAGCGGAAGGGAACGCTGGGTCGCCAAAAATACTCTGCGTCTGAATTCCGGCCTGCGCCTGTGGTGCAGCGATATTTATGACGTGTTCGCAAAACGCCGCCGCCGCCCTTCCCGCGCCGTTTTTGACCGCGGCCTTGAATGGATAGGCTTCTGCTTTCAAAACCCCGTACGTTTTTTCCGCGTGTTTCCATACATACGCTATATTTTTCTGATTTTATTTTACAAAATATTTAAGAAAAACGGCAGCGGCGCCATTGACGCGGAACAAAACTTGCCTTCCGGCCAGAATCTGTCATCCGGGCAGAGTTCAAGCGCCATAGGGCAAAATCCGCCCGCCGGAAATTAATCCTAAAATTTTTTGAAATTATGCCGATAACAGTAGTAATTGTGTTAAAATCCGCAAAAAAAAAAATAATTCCTGTTATTATAGCGTGTTGTTCTTTCATTTTGTTCCCGTCCTTTAGTAATTCCGAGAAAACAACGGAAACCGGGGATGCCGGCACCGCTGAAAAGACAAAAAGCGCGGATATGACTCCGGTTTCTAGCGGTAATATATCCCTGCTCAAGGACAATGACATCCTCGCGTTTTACGGACATCCGGTAGCCAAAAAAATGGGGATACTCGGACGCTACCCGAAAGACGAACTCATTAAAAAACTGTCGTCCCTTGCGGAGGAGTATCGCGCTGAAAGCGGGGGGCGTAACATCGTCAAAGCCTTTTACATAATATACGGAACGGTGCAGCCGGAAGGCGAAATCCTTACAATGCGCCAAATAAACGAGCCGCTGTTAAAAGAGTGGATAGAGTACGCGCAGGAAAACAATGTTCTTGTATTCCTCGATCATCAGATAGGAAAATATGACCCGGTAGAATCGCTTTCGACAATGTTCCCTTATCTTAAATATCCCAACGTCCACCTCGCGCTCGACCCTGAATGGCGCACCGAGAAACCAATGAGAGAATTTGGCTACGTCAGCGCCGATGAAATAAACCGCGCCCAGCAAGCTATGGAAAAGTACATGGAAGCTAACAACATAGAAGGCGAGCGAATGTTGGTCATTCACCAATTCCGCGAGGTAATGATAAGGAACCGTTCCGATGTCCGCGCCGACTTTGAGCGGGTGCGCCTAGTTCACTGCATGGACGGGGTAGGCACGCCAAAAGAAAAAACCGAAACTTATAAATTCAACGCGCTTGCTAAAAATATGCCGGTAAAGGCTTTCAAGCTGTTCTATGACTTCAAACTGCCCGGCGTACTCGTCGATTCGCCCCTGCTTACCCCAAAAGAAGTGTACGCCCTTGAACCGCGCCCGACCGTAATCATGTATCAATAAGCCCGCCGGCTGATTTCCAGCCACGCTTCCAACGCTTTTCTCTTTCGCCTTTTACAAGAAAACGGGGATTTTAACTTACGAGACATACGCTTAAATTAGATAATCAGAATTCGGGCGCATTTTTACGCCGCTTTAGCGGCGCAAAAACCGCGCTTTCCGCTATTATGAAAACGCTTTTAGCGTTTTCATACCGCTTCAATCGCTTGCGTCTATGATAAAAGTCAAGCAGTTATTTTCAACATTTCATGCCTCTTTT
>JAITDS010000166.1 GCA_031282435.1 Spirochaetaceae bacterium | reverse complement strand
ACGCCAACAAAAATGTGGTATTAGACCCCACAGTTCAATAATTTCCTTACAGAACGAACCACGTAAATAATTTCAACGTCTACAAGATACCTCGCGGCTTGCCGCGAGGTGGTTCATTTAGCTAAAAAAGGCGCAAAACAATACAAGCGCAACAGGCTACTAGTCTTACCACATGAATACAAATGTATAGTATAACTAAAAAGTTTGTCAAGCGGGCGCATTGCTTCAAGTAAAATCAAACCATAGGAAAAGTCAATAATACCGGTATCTAAGGATACCGGAGTGCCGTATACGGAGTTGAATTTGAAAGACCGCTAAAAGCTATCAAAAGGCAAAAAAGCCGGTAAAATCTAAAATCTTGGACACCTTCATAATTCCTTACAGGATAAAGAATTAGCCATTGGGACTGTTTCATGCGTGATTTTGTAATTCTTTATAAGATAATGAGATACGATTTTATATGCGCTCGCCCTGATGGTATATCCTCATTATATAGTAATAAGTTCAAAACATTACCGTTAATCCGGGTACCCTTTTCATGCTGAAGGCAAGGCAGAAAACGGACCGGGGGGTAGCGGAATACCGCCTAAGCCCGCTTGCGGGCGGCGCGGTATGCAGCGAGGGGGGCGCGTAACGGCAGGGACGGTTTGCGCCGCCATGCTGGAAATAGCGCCCCCCTTTTGTCCGCGAATGTGCGCGAATAACCGCGAATTGCCGGAAAATTAAAGAGTCCGCTGATTGCGCTGATTTACACGGATTAAGAAATCAGCGTTAATCAGATAATCTGCGGATTCTCTTTCTCATGCTGAAGGCAGGGCAGGAAACCTGCTGGCGGGCTTTTATAATATGTTGCTATGTGGTATTGTATAAACAGTATCTGTCGTAAAGCCGCTTGCTTTGCGGGCAGACCTTGCATTTTGCGGCTGAAAGGTTGCTAAAACGCTAATTTAAGACGGGAATTTTAGGCAGAGGCTCCGGCGGCATTTTTGTACGCGCTTAAAGAGTTCGCGTATGACCGGAAGCGTCCCTGCTATTGGGGAGTTTAATGGTAAACCGGAAAAAAATTCTTATAGCCGATAACGATGCCTTAAACCTTGATTTTTTTGACCTCATGTTATCAAAATTAGGCTTTGTTATAGAAAAAGCGCCGGACGGACAAATTGTTCTGGATAAAATAAGCGGCGCGGAAATGCCAGATTTGATTCTTCTTGGCACGGTGCTTCCTAAAATCAGCGGTTGGGAAATCCTAAAAGTCGTAAAAGCCGACCCTAAAACGACGGCAATTCCCGTGCTTTTGCTGTCCGAAATTAGCGATGTAAAAGAAATAGTCGAAGCCTTTGAGCTTGGGGCGGATGATTATATTGTTAAACCCTTTAATTTTTTGGTCGTGCTTGCGCGAATACGCGCCACCCTGCGAAATAACGAGCTTGTTTCACAGCTTAGCGCGCGTGAAAAACGTCTTGAGCTGGCGGAACATCTGAACGCCGGAATAAAAGACGGCATTATAAAACTTCAAACCGAAATTGAAGGTCTTGTTACGGAAGTAATAAATGAAGTTGACGCTAATGAAGTCCCGGAACATATAAAAGAGAAGGCGCTTACGGTAAAAAAAATGTTTTCTAAAATAGAAAAAAGTATAAACCAGACGGAAACGGAATGGGAAAGTCTAAAAGCCAATGAAATCGGCCTGCCGGTTTTGGAAAAACCCATACGCAATATGGTGAAATTATAGTATGGCTTCATTTTTATACGACAATCAGAAAGAAATTGCGCCGACGGCAACTTTCTCAAAGACCACGTCGTTCAACGGTGTTCTGCATTTTGACGGCGTTGTATGTATAATGGGCAAATTCAACGGTACGATTGAGGCCAAAGGCTCCCTTATTGTCGGTAAAGGCGCTCAGGTTGATTGCGATCATATTTTCGCTCATTCCATAACGGTACACGGCGTAGTGAACGCCGAGATAAAAGCCGAAGACAAGGTTGACCTGACTACAGGCAGTGAAGTTCACGGCGATATAAGCGCCGGAAGGCTGCGGATAGCGGACGGCGTTTTATTTGAAGGCCGCTGTAACATGATAGATAAAAGCGGAGGTATTGAACTATTTTCGTTATCAACTCCTGAAATAAAGGCCGCCCTGCAACCGGATGTTTACGCCTTGCCGGAAACGACGGAAGCGCCGGAAACGAAGGACGGCGATAATGGGACGTTCTGAGCCGTCCGTGCTTTGGGCGGGGCGTTTTACGGACAAGCCGGACGCGGAGGCTTTCGCGTTTCAGGCTTCAATCAAGGTTGATAAACGGCTTGTTTTTGAAGATATTGAAGGTAGCCGCGCCCACGCCGCCATGCTGGGGAAACAGGGGATTATTAGTCCGGAAACCGCCGCCGCTTTGGACGGCGAACTTTCGAATATAGCCGCTGAAATTAAATCGGGTAAGCTTTGTATAGACGAAACGGCGGAGGATATTCATTCGTTCATCGAAGGGGTGCTTACGTCACGACTGGGAGACATCGGGCGTTCCGTTCATGCGGGCAGAAGCCGTAACGATCAGGTGGCGCTGGATATAAGGCTTTACCTAAAGCGCCGTATTCCGGAGATTCAGAGTGGTATTGAAAGCGCTGTAAACACGCTGCTTGATATTGCTGAGCGGCACACTGAAAGCATCATGCCGGGTTATACTCATCTTCAACGGGCGCAGTGCGTAACTCTGGGCTTTTATCTTTGCGCTTGGGTCTGCGCCCTGCGCCGCGACAAGTTGCGTTTCGCTGACGCGCTTGTCCGTCTTGACGAATGTCCGCTTGGGGCGGGCGCTTTGGCCGGTTCAAGCCTGCCGCTTGACCGTGAAGCCGTTGCCGCCTCGCTCAATTTTTCCGCGCCAACTCTAAACGCTATGGACAGTATCGCCGACAGGGATTTTGCGCTGGAACTTGCATCGGACTGCGCGATTGTTCAGACGCATCTTTCCCGCTTTTGTGAAGACATAGCCATTTGGTCCAGCGAGGAATTCAAGTTTATTGACTTGTCTGAGGCGTGGAGTACGGGGTCGTCGATAATGCCGCAGAAGAAAAATCCCGATTATGCGGAACTGATACGCGGGAAAGCGGGGCGTACAACCGGAAACATGGTAACGCTTTTTACGCTTCTGAAGGGGCTGCCTTACGCATACAACAAGGATTTGCAGGAGGACAAAGAGGCGCTTTTTGACAGCATGGATACTGTTGAAACTTGTCTGCGTATGTTTTCCGGCATGATGTCGGGCGCTCGTTTCAACACGGAACGTATGTCCGCCGCATCGACCGGAGGTTTTCTCGAGGCGACGGATGCCGCCGAGTATCTTGTACGCAAGGGGCTTCCTTTCAGAAAAGCCCACGAAACCGCCGCTCTGCTTGTCCGCGACTGCATAGAAGCCGGACAAAACAGTATTTTACGCCGTAGTCTTGGCGAGTTAAAAAAACGTTCCCCCCTTTTTGAAGAAGATATTTTCGCGGCCCTGAGTCCCTCCTCATGCGCCTCGGCGCGTAGTCTTTTAGGCGGCCCGGCTCCCGAAGAAGTACGCCGCCAAATTGCCGTACTCCGAAAAAGCGGCCAGCCGCTTCCCTAACCCGCCGCTCAATAAGCAAAGGGCGTTATCTCCTTAAATCTGCTGGTAGCGGCTTTCCTAATTTACCCTTTACAAGAAAAGGGGCTTTGACTCATGAGAAATATGCTTAATTTTGATAATCAAAATTTGGGCGCATTTTCACGCCGCTAAAGCGGCGCAAAAACCGCGCTTTCCGCTATAATTAAACAGGACGGCGCAAAGCGCCGTCCTGTTTAATTCCGCTGCAATCGCTTGCGCGGCAAACCGCCGTCAAACACCGCTCTTCAGTTACCATTCTATTTTCACTATACCGCTGATTTCGCCGTCTGACCGCAGGATTTGCTTGTACAATTCCTCGATAGTGGTTTTTAATTTAGGATGTACGCGGCGCGGCGCGATTTCAGAAAGCGGAAGCAGCGCAAACTCCCTTTCGTGCATTCTTGGGTGCGGGATGGTCAAATCGGGTTGCTCTATTTGCATATCCCCGTAAAGCAGAATATCCAGATCAACCGTTCTGGGTCCCCACCGGATTACGCGCTTGCGCTGAAGCCGCTGTTCAATATCCATACACGCCTTTAACAAATCGTAAGGCTCTAATTCCGTTTCCAGTTCCACCGCGCAGTTTAAAAAATCCGGCTGCTCCGCTAAACCCACCGGTTTTGTTTCATAAAGGGACGACCGGGACCTTACTCTGACACCGGCTGTGTTACAAAGCATATCAATCGCGCAGGTTAAGTATTTTTTCCTGTCTCCCAAGTTGGAACCCAGTCCGATATAAGCGGTTTCGCTGTTCAAAAGCCTTCACTTCCTTTTCTAGTTCGTTCCATCTCAACCGCGACATAACCCAAATGCTTTGCGATAGGCGCCCATGGTTTTTTCAAAATAACTTTAACGGAATCAATTAAAGGATAGTCTCTAAACAATATCTTTATGATATGGAAAGCAGCCGCCTCAATCAGGTTAAAATTGACCGCTTTCATTGCGGCCTCAACATCACGGCAAATATCCCCATAGTGTATGGTTTGAGTGAGGTTGTCGGATTGTCCCGCAACTTCAAGATTTGCACCGATTTCCAGGGAAATAATGAACAACTGCCCCAATTCTTTTTCTTGGCTAAGAACTCCGTGCCGCGCGTGAATTTCCAAATCCTGAATAATTATTTTATCCACTATCACCCCGCTGTTTCGCAGTGTTATCGAATTATTTTGTCCGTCATTTCAGCCGCCCGCCAGTTGGCCTCTACGTCATGCACCCTGATAATATCGGCCCCTTTTACAATGCCCAGCACATTGGCCGCGATAGTGCCTTCCAAACGCTGAGATATGGGCAGGTCCAGCGTCAGACCTATCATGGATTTGCGGGAAATGCCAAGCAAAACCGGAAATCCAAGCGCTTTCAACTGTTCAAGGTTTCTCATTAGCAAAATATTGTGTTCATAGGTTTTCCCGAAACCTATGCCGGGGTCAAGTATAATATTTTCCGCTTTTATGCCACTTTTAAGCGCCAATTCAACACTTTTATGCAGTTCTTTTTTTACGTCCTCAATCAGATTGTCATACTCCGGCACTTGTTTGTTATGCATGATACAAACCGGCGTCTGGTACCGCGCCGCCACATCCGCCATTTGAGGATCCGCCATTAATCCCCATATATCGTTAATCATCGCGGCTCCAGCCTGTATCGCGGCCTCGGCGGTTTCAGCGCGGTAGGTATCCACTGATATGGGTATGTCGCAGGTCCGGGACAACTTTTCTATCAGCGGCACAACCCGCTCTATCTCCATGCCGGCGCTGACCGGCGCGAATCCGGGCCGGGTAGATTCGCCCCCGACATCTATAATATCCGCTCCCTCCGCAGCCATTGCGAAGGCGTGTTCCGCAGCCTTCTCCAACTCAATATATTGACCGCCGTCCGAAAAGGAATCCGGAGTTCTGTTCAGTATTCCCATGATATAGGTGCGGCTTCCCCAATTAAATTCTTTTTTACCAATGTTCATAAAACCCGCCTATTTATTAAACAGCGCGAAAACTTCATTTTTTGTTTTTAAATCGCTTCTGAAAACGCCCCGTACCGCTGAAGTAACCGTCCGGGAACCCGGCTTTTTGACACCGCGCATACTCATACACATATGCTCGGCATCTACCAGCACGGCTACACCCTCAGGCTGTAGACATTCCATAACGGTGTCTGCTACGGCGCTTGTCAAACGTTCCTGTAGTTGAGGCCGTTTGGCAATCACATCCACTACCCGCGCCAGTTTGCTCAACCCCGTTATCCTTCCGTTTTTCGGGATATAGGCAACGCTAACCTTGCCGAAGAACGGGAGAAAATGATGTTCGCACATTGAATAAAAATCAATGTCCTTCACCAATACCATCTCATCGTGTTCGATGTTAAAGAACGTCTCCATATGGGTTTTGGGGTCTTCGTTCATTCCCGAAAATATCTCGGCGTACATTCGCGCCACTCTTTTGGGGGTGTCCAAAAGCCCTTCCCGTTCTTTATCCTCTCCGATGGCCTCAATCATCATTTCCATAGCCCGCCGGATTTTTTCCTGATCGATCATGGCAATCCTTCAATCATATCCAAGATTAAAAACCTGTAATCCTCACTATATCTTGCCCTTTTTCACCTGTCAATCTTTTTTTGTGTATCTATAGTTAATCAGTGATAATTTCACCCTCCTTTAGGGCGGTTCGAGTTGGCAACGCCAAATAAAAAATGGTATTAAACCCCACAGTTAAATAATTTCCTTACAGAACGAACCACGTAAATAATTTCAACGCCTACAAGATACCTCGCGGCTTGCCGCGAGGTGGTTCATTGCTTACGCAATAAAGGAACAGCATG